>JAEWLD010000035.1 GCA_023393485.1 Bacteroidota bacterium | reverse complement strand
GGAAGAAGAAAACGGACAGAAAAATGTCCAGTCGACCGTCTACAAAGATTACCGCGACGTCAAAGGCGTGAAAATGCCTTACAACATGATCCGCAATCTTGCTCCCGGCGTAGAACTCGACATCAAGCTGGATACAGTTACAATCAACGAAGGTGTAACCGACGCCGATTTCCAATAGAAAGATTGATAATTTTTGAAAGGCTGCCTTCGGGTGGCCTTTTTTTTTGGGAACTCACTCGGGGCTTTCTTTGCCAATGGCTGCAAAATCCCGAAACCAGCTTATTTTTTTCCCGCCAAGTAAACGCCTATTAAAATAATCGCAGCGCCCACAAGCTGGAAGACGGTAAGCGTTTCGCCATAGATCATTCCCCAAATGCACGCAACGATTGGAATCAGGTAAGTGACCTGCGTCGCGAAAACCGGCGACGAAATGTGGATCAGCCGATAAAACAAAATGTTTGCGATTCCGGTGCCGAACAATCCCAGAACCGCGACAAACATGGCAGATTGACGTACGGCGGGCTGGGCGAATTCAACCTCGCCCGAACAAAAGAAGATGATCAGTGCCGGAACGAGCATCACCGCAAAGTTGCCAGCCGTGATTGTCATCGGGCTGATGTCTGACAGGTATTTTTTGACAAGGTTGACGTTTGCGGCATAACAAAGCGTCGCGACGAGCACGAATCCTGCAAACCAGTAATTATGGCTCGGATTATCAATCGCGCCGCTCAATATCAGCACCATCGTCCCGAGCAACCCAACGGTTACGCCGATCGTTTGCTGGCGTTTGACCACAAGGCCAAAGAACGTTGCGCCGAGAATAAGCGCATTGACCGGAACAAGCGAGTTGAGTATCGCGGTTACCGAACTCGAAATTTCTGTTTCGGCTATCGCAAAAAAGTAGGCCGGAATGAAATTGCCGAACAATCCGGCGAGCGCTACATATTTCCATTGATGGCCCGGGATTTTAGACAAATTCCTGAAACCAAACGCAAGCAGGAAAATAGCGGCAAAAATAATTCTTAACGATCCCAATTGGAACGGATTCAGTCCGTCGAGACCGAGTTCAATCAGGATGAATGAACTGCCCCAGATCATCGCCAAAACCGACAAATAAAACCATTTTAATCGATTGCCGTTCATATCGCTTGGTTGAGTAGGCCAAAGTTTGCAATTATTTTGTGAATCGCGGCGGCTTTTTTTCGCTATTTTTGTAACCGCCTCGACGCTAGGCTAAATCACTAAAAAACAACATTATGAACAAGACTAAATCATTATTCGCTTTGCTTTTTGCCGGCGCGCTTCTCGTCGGTTGCAAAGAAACGGCTAAATCACCTGAACAGGCACCAAACGATACGGCATCAAAAACCGCAACAGTTGGGAAAATGGAAACCGCAAGCTTCAACATTGAAGGCATGACGTGTGCGATCGGCTGCGCCAAAACCATTGAAAGCAAACTCGCCGGAATGGACGGCGTCAAAAAAGCGTCGGTTGATTTTGAGAAAAAATCGGCTACAGTAGAGTATGATTCCGCCAAACAATCGCCTGAAAAAATTGCCGAAGCCGTTGAAGCTGTTGCCGGCGGCGATACCTATAAAGTAAGCAACATGAAGTCCTCGGAAGATCACGCTTCATTGTTCAACAAAGAGAAAAAGAAAAAGCGAAAAGCGAAAGCCGAAGGCAGAAAAGGCGAAACCAAAAAGGAAGGCTGCGCCACTGAAAGCAAGGGCGGATGCTGCGCCGGTAAGAAGCCTGCCTCATGCCATTCCATGTAAAAATTCGATCATAAAAAAAGGAACCCACTCGGTTCCTTTTTTTATTTCCATTGGAGGGTTTCCATAATCGTTCGCATGTCATCGCGGACGTAAGCGGCAGCCGGAAGGATTGAGTCAAAATTCGGTTTGGCGTAAAAGTAAACCGACGCCGTCACGAAATGCTTCGTGCTGTCGGTTGCATAAAACTGCGCGTTTGTGGCAGCGTTGCCCTGGATCTGATAAAACATCCCGTACACTTTTTTATCCGGGTTCACAAACGGCTGTTCTACGATATCATCGGCTTTGATGACATGTTCGTAGGTCAGTTTTTGCGCATCGCGGAGCAAATTGTTGATGTTGCCATTGACAGGTTTGTATGTCAGGTAAATCGTGGCTTTCATTTTCGGGTAATTGATTTCGAACGCACAATCCGATTTTCCCCTGATCACAGCCTCGTAATTCATGTTGAAAGTATACGGGCAATTGTTTGCGAAAGCCGCATATTCAGGACGGTCGTAATCCAGTCGGAGTTGGCCTTTCGGCTTTGGCAGCACGTCGTCTTTACAGCTCACAAACAAAACGGAAAGCGCCGTCACGCAAAGAAGATTTTTGAACATCAGAATGGCAAATCGTTTTCGGGCATATTCGGCGTCTCGTAATTGCCTTTCGGTTCGGATGCATGACGCGTTGCCTCGGTATCTTTTTTCGTGGTCAGGAACGTGAATTCTGTAACCTGGATTTCAGTCGTGTATTTGGTCACGCCGTCGTCAGCCTGCCATTGGCGCGATTTGATCCGGCCTTCAACATAGATTTTATCGCCCTTTGAAAGGTATTTTTCACAGATTTCGGCGGCTTTGTTCCGCACTACGAGATTGTGCCATTCGGTCGAGGTGATTTTTTCGTTGGTTTGGCGGTTAATGTACACTTCATTTGTGGCCAGCGGAAAACGCGCAATGCAGTTTCCGCCTTCAAAATAGTGCATCTTGACCTCATCGCCGAGATGACCGATGAGCATCACTTTGTTTAACGTTCCATTCATTTTTTTGGGTTGTTGATAGCTATCAAATGTACGAAAAAAGATATGGTCAATTCCAATGCTTTTGGATAAAATTGTGCAATACGATTGGAAACGGATAACGTCCTAACTCAGAAATCGCTACGCCGTCGTCGAGTTTTCCCTTGACTTTTATTTCGGTAAAACTGATGTTGAGCGTTTGATGCGTCAGCTTGTGGACGGTTGATTTTGAGTCTAGCGATTTGATCGAAATCACATCGTTTTTATTGGCAGTCGCACCATTATATCCCGTCACGTCTCCAGGTTCATGCACTTCGACCAAAGGAAATTCATACAAACTGTTCCAAATGCCTTTTCCGGTTCTCTTGACGATTTGCGTCTGATCTGCCTCATCGATGTAGACGAGATAATTGAAAAAGCGCTCCTTTGGTTTCGCCTTTTTTGATTTAACGGGAAGCTGGCCGACCTTATTGTATTTCAGCGCAAGGCAGCCGCTGTTCAAAGGACATTTACCGCAATCGGGATTTTTTGGAACGCATTGCAAAGCGCCGAATTCCATAATGGCTTGGTTGAATATCGCCGGAGAATCTTTCGGCATCAGTCCAAATGCCAGCTTTGAAAATCCGGTTTTGGCCGACGAATTGGCGATATCGGTTTCGACATCAAAATACCGCGAAAGCACACGGAACACATTGCCATCGACCACCGGAACGGCTTCATCGTAAGCAAACGAGGCGATTGCCGCCGCCGTATATTCGCCAACGCCTCTAAGTTTCAATAAATCCCGATAATTGTCAGGAAATTTCCCATCCAAATCGTTTGCTATATGGATCGCTGTTTTGTGAAGGTTGCGCGCCCTTGAATAATAACCGAGGCCTTGCCATAACCTCAGTACTTTTTCCTCATTCGCACCGGCCAAATCGGAAACCTGCGGAAAATGCGAAGTAAATGTTAAAAAATAAGGAAGTCCTTGCGCCACACGGGTTTGCTGCAATATAATCTCCGACAACCAAATCAAGTATGGGTCGTTGGTATTACGCCATGGCAAATCGCGCTTGTGAGTTAAGTACCAGTGAATTAGCTTATCGGTAAATGGCATCGGATAAAAATCTGAGGTCAGCAAAAGTAAAAGTTTATGTTGTTAAATTTTAATCATTTAGATTGAATATTTCTTTTTTAAATGCTTATATTTGCACTCTCAAAAATTTACTCATAAACTAAAAAAAACGAAAAGAAAATGACGAAAGCAGACATCGTAGCGAAAATCGCTGAGAAATTGGGCCTCGAAAAAGGAGACGTTCAGGCAACTGTTGAATCTTTCATGGATGAAGTGAAAACTTCACTCGAGACCGGCGATAATGTTTACCTCAGAGGATTCGGCAGCTTCATCATCAAGACAAGGGCTGAAAAAACCGGACGTAACATTTCTAAAAACACCACGATCAAAATTCCTGCTCATAACATCCCGGCATTCAAGCCTGCTAAAGTATTCGTAGAAGGCGTGAAGACCAACACCGACCCTAGCGCTGCGTAAGCATGAGCCGTGTTGCAAAGCCAACAAAACAAAATAATTAACACATAAAACTCTAAGTATGCCAAGTGGTAAAAAAAGAAAGAGACATAAGGTAGCGACGCACAAGCGTAAGAAGCGTGCGAGAGCTAACCGTCACAAAAAGAAAAAGTAGTGTGATGCTACTTTTTCTTGTTTTTAACGTTCATTGAAATCGGAGAAGTCGAAAAGTCGAAAGTTGAAAGTCGAAAGACAGAAGATTGACGGTATTTGACAATCCACCGGGTAATAACACTACCTGTTTAATTATTGTTTAATCCATCCATTTAAAGGGTTTGAGGTTTAAAGTTACAAGTTCGAGGTTTTCTAACCTTAAACTTCAAACTTCAAACTTGAAACTTCTTTTCATCGGATAAAAATTTACAGTGTGAATAAAGAATTAATCATCAGATCAAGTTCTGAAGCCGTAGATTTTGCCTTATTAAAAGATGGAAAACTAATAGAATTACACAAGGAAGAAGAAAAAAGCAATTTTCAGGTTGGCGATATTTTCATTGCGAAAATCCGCAAACCGGTTGCCGGACTCAACGCCGCGTTCGTAAACGTCGGGTTCGAGAAAGATGCGTTTTTGCACTATCACGATTTAGGTCCGAATTTATCTTCCCAACTGAAATTCTTAAAACTTGTAAGCACAGGTAAATTAAAAGATTTCTCACTCAAAAATTTTCAGTTTGAAAAGGAGATTGACAAAAACGGTGCGATAGCCGACGTGCTCGCGCCCAATCAGTCAGTCCTGGTTCAAGTCGTAAAAGAGCCGATATCGACCAAAGGCCCGCGCATTTCCTCGGAACTGTCGCTTGCCGGAAGGTTCATCGTGCTGGTGCCTTTTTCCGACAGGATTTCAATCTCGCAAAAGATCGAATCCAAAGAAGAAAAAGACCGCCTCAAAAGACTTGTCCAATCCATCAGGCCGAAAGGCTTCGGCGTCATTGTACGCACCGTAGCCGAAGGCAAAAAAGTCGCAGAACTCGACAAAGACTTGCAGAACCTGCTCAGCAGATGGACTGCAATGTGTAAAAAATTACCAACTGCCCATCATCCGTCAAAAGTATTGGGAGAGCTCAACCGGGCATCTTCAATTCTCCGCGACGTGTTCAACGATACCTTTACCGGGATTTTCGTAGACGATGAGGAGTTGTTCCACCAAACAAAGGATTACATCGAAGAAATCGCGCCTTCAAAACAGAACATCGTTAAGTTCTATCAAAGCAAGGACATTCCTATTTTCGAAAAATTCCACATCGAGAGACAAATCAAGACTTCATTCGGCAAAACCGTATCAATGGCACGCGGCGCGTATCTCATCATCGAGCACACCGAAGCGCTCCACGTGATCGACGTCAACTCGGGCAACCGCTCGAACAAAGCGTCAAACCAGGAAGACACCGCGCTTGAAGTCAACATGATTGCCGCAGCCGAAATCGCACGCCAATTGCGCCTTCGCGATATGGGTGGCATCATCGTCATTGATTTCATCGATATGTCTAATCCAGACAACCGCAAAAAGTTGTTCGATCATCTCCGCGACGAGATGTCCGATGACAAAGCGAAACATAAAATCCTGCCGCCGAGCAAATTTGGGCTCATCCAGATTACTCGGCAACGGGTCAGGCCCGAGGTCAACATCAAGACCAGCGAAGAAAACCCCGATCACAACGGAAACGGGGAAATAGATGCTCCAATCTTGATTATTGAAAAAATCGAGTCAGATTTAGAAAGAATGCTCAAAATCCACAAGAATGTCTCGCTTAACGCGCATCCTTTTGTGGCTGCTTACCTCAGTAAAGGTTTTCCATCGGTGCGAGGAAAGTGGTTTTTCCAGCACAAAAAATGGGTGAAAATTGTACCACGTGATGCTTACACGTTCCTTGAATACCATTTCTTCGACAAAGAAGGAAATGAGATTCGGGATTAAAAATAAAACCGCCTTTCAATTTACGATTGGCGGTTTTTTTATACTTTCAATTTGCTAAAGCAAATATACCTGAAGCCCACTGGGCTTCCTCCTCTTAATCTCAAATGACAAAGACGGAAATGAGATTCGGGATTAAAAATAAAACCGCCTTTCAATTTATGATTGGCGGTTTTTTTTATGTTTAAAAGTTAGCGCGGCCTATTTTTTTGGGCGCTTCACAGGCGCCGCGCTATCGATATCGTGGTATAAAGTTGCACTTGTTCTCGATAGTGCTTCAGTCTTTTGATAAACCCCAAAGGTTTTAAAAACCTTTGGGGTTTCACTGCTATCGCAGTCGCTACTTCACCAACAGCTTTTTCACTTCCGAAGCATTGTCAGTGGTGACTTTCACGAAATACATTCCGCTCTGCAACATCGAAACGTTCAACACCGCTGAGTTATCACCGCGATTCTCCAGGACCAATTTTCCTTGAATATCGAAGACTTGCACCGCAAACGCGCCGTTGGTGTCAATTGACACTGTTGAACCGGCCGGATTCGGATACATCGCAAATACCGACGTACGATGCTCGCCGACACCGAGCAATTCGACCAAATCGGTCACTGCGGTATTAGTTATGATCGGCGCGTTGAAATCGAAGTAAATATTTGCCGTGTTGTATATGTCGTCGTTGACGGTCAAACCGGGCTTCAATTTCACCTCATAGGCAACAAAACCATGACTGTCCGGTTCACTTGTCGTACTGTCGGGCAAGTTGATGTTGTTGAACGTAAAGGTCACCAAACCATCCTGATCCATTTGTGTTTGATAGGCGTGGCTTGCCGAAACCGGCCTGAACGTATTCCAGTCAAGGTTCTCGTCAAGCTGGTCCGTAATCCTGACATTGACCGCCTCGGCTGTTCCCGTATTCTGAAACCGGACAACGTACTGAAGATAGTTTTGCGTATCATCGGCAAGGAAAACCTGCTGAAGAACTGTTTTGTCGTTCGGGTCAAAAGAGTTCACTATTGTTTGATTGATGTTCCTGACGTTGTTTTCCGGCGTCGCGTCGGCCAGCGGCGAGCTGACTTGTGCCGCAAATTCCAAAACATCACCACCGTTTGCCACAGGCGGCGCCTCAACCATAAACCAAATCGTATAAATCGCGATGCCGCCAGCTGGGATATCGGTAAAATTAAATGTAAGCAATCCATCAGATTGGAAAGTAACCGGTATTGAGGCGTCGGTGAAGTTCAATCTTGCCTCATCAAATCCGAGAGTGGCTACGCCGCTTTGAACCGAATTGCCGTAATTCCTGACTTGCAATTGATAAACCGCCCCAAATCCAGGACGCGCCGCAGTCATCGGCCAAAAATATACCTCAAGGTCGTTTACTGTCGCAATCGGTTGGATACAGAAATCAACCGTCGTGACACCCGCTGGGGTTACGGTCACGATTTGTGAATTTGGTGTCGCAATTCCAACACTGTTTTGGCCAACATAAATCGTATGCGTTTCCTCGGGCAGACCGGCAAATGAATATTGTCCGTTCGCATCGGTATAAGAATGGTGGACGATATTGCCGGCAGTCGCTATTACATGGATATTCTCTAAGACACCGTCACCGGCGTCACACCCGTCGGCATCGTAGTCAAAACTAACCGTTCCCAAAATTGCGCCGCAGAGGCCAGTTTGCAGCGGCAATTCGCCAATTGAAAAACACTCGCCGTCATTCAGATTTAGCCTGATATAGATAGTCTGCTGAAGCGGGACTATATTCAAGTATGGCGAAGACAGCGGGTTAAGACCGATTTGGGCATCAGTCAAAGTTTCGTAAAAGGATACGGCTAAGTTAGGATTACCATTGACAAGGCCTGGAATCAGCGCATTCAAATCAAACTGCGCATAACCGTCCAAATCAGAATCGCAGCCAACCAGCGGTTGTTGGATTGGCAGCGGCGCATCGCCTATTGTGACATGAAAAACACTTTCGGCGATACAATTCTCATTTGTCCCGCTTTCGGCAAAGATATAAACGTCCTGGGACGAAAAAATCGTTTCGCCTGCGACGATTTCGCCACCTGTTCCCATCGGGCCATTAAAGTAATGGCTTCCGGCCGGCAATTCAGGCAAAGCCACCGGCGTACAACTCACAATATTGTTCATTGGCGTAATCACAGGAGGCGACAAAACAGTCAACACAAAACTGCTTTCCGCAGTACAGTCTGGCCCATCGCCGGTTTGGGCAAAAATATATATTGTCATAGACGTGGTCAGGGCGAAGCCAGCGGGCAAGATTTCTCCCGTTCCACCGGGTCCGGTGTAGTAATTCTGACCGGACGGAAGCGGCTCGGTCGTCCACGAACCGCAAACGGTAATATCGGGCATTTCAACTACCGTCGGCACCGGATTGATCGTCACATAAAACGACCCAATATTTGAGCAATAGCTGTTTTCCGCATACGAATAAACAGTCATTGAAGTCGTGACAACAGCCGGAATCAATGGAACAGTCGCCGCAGCATCGGCAAAATAACCACTGCCCGGAAGCGGCGGCGGCAAAACATAAGCGCCACAGCCTACGACATTGCCACTAATCAGCGTGACACTTGGCAAGGCGTGCCATATTATCGTAAACGACGTAGTGGCAAACGAACCGTCTTCCGTGTTGTCTACCCGCGCATAAATAGTTGTAGCGACTGACTGTTGTGCGATAAATGCAGCAGGATTCGATATTGAACCAACATTGTTGTCTGCATCTGCTTGCGAAAGGAAATAACTAACGGTAAATTGTGCGGGTGACTGATTTCCGAGAATCACGACATTTTGAGATGTCAGGTCAAATACTTCGACGCCGCATTGGCTCAAATTGGCCGGCTGATACGCCGTCGCCTGTGAAAAGGCGCAAACAGAAAAAGCGCATAAAAGCACAAGTAATAATTTTTTACCCGCGCGCCTGAATTTAATTTTTTGGAGCTCGTAAATCTTCGATTTCATAACAATTGATTTTTAGCGTTTTAACCAAATGTATGAAAAATCATTCGTTGATTATTTCTATTTTTCGTTTAATTTCATTGCCATATTCGTCCGTCACGGTAATGTAATGTATGCCGGTCGAAGGCTTGATCGGCATTTCATGGAAAGTTTTGGTCACGCCTTTAAAATCGTTGTCAACGTACCAAAACAACTGGGTTTCCCTTTGTGAATGTGCAACTTTGAGAATAACCGGCTGAACCTCGCTGTTGAAATCTTTCGCGAGATAGATTTTACCGTTATTCTTCGGATAAATGAAATCCATGACCGCCTGCGTTCCGACGCAATCCTCGCGAAACGGAGGCAACGGCGTATATTCGATGTGCTGGCTTTTATAATACCATTCCATTACCGGCGGTAAAACGAACCATGTTTTGGTAATTATTTCATCGACATTTTCGCAACTGCTATTGACGCGAAATTGCCCCGATTTGTCAAGATGGATGATTTTGTGGTAAGGGCAAAGCGCGGTTGTTTTTCCTTTAAGTGGCACGAGTTGCCTTATTTTCGGGCAATTCTCTTTTGCGATGTAGCCGCTTTTGGCACAAACTTCAATTTCTTCAAGATCATTGAGCGGTGTCGCGAACCATTTTTTTCGCGGCAGCAAATTAAAGACATCGAACAATACGGGCGCGGCGGTTTCAACTCCGGTC
>JAEWLD010000033.1 GCA_023393485.1 Bacteroidota bacterium | reverse complement strand
CTTTCGGTCTTATCAAATCCTGCAGCGAGCTTTTCGAGTGCGGCTTCAGCTGCGGCACGCGCGTCGGCTTCACGTCTGGCGCGTGAGCCTTCAAAAGTACGGAACGCTTCCACGGCATTCCACTTTTTGGCCTGGTCACCTTCGCGGATGATTTCGATGCTTTCAATGATATCGCCTTGCATGATCGTATCGACAACATTTTGCCCTTCGACAACATTGCCAAAAACCGTATGCTTGTCATCGAGCCAAGGCGTTGCGATGTGCGTGATGAAAAACTGTGAACCGTTGCTCCCCGGGCCTGAATTGGCCATTGAGAGAACACCCGGCGCGTCGTGTCGCAGGTCGCCGTGGAATTCATCGTCGAATTTGTAGCCCGGGCCACCGGTTCCAGTTCCTTGCGGACAGCCGCCCTGGATCATGAAATCCGGAATGACGCGGTGAAATCTCAGTCCGTCGTAGAACGGTTTGCCTTGCGGACGAGCCGAATTTTCGAGATTGCCTTCTGCAAGTGCAACGAAATTGCCGACTGTTCCAGGTGTTTTATCATAGGTGAGTTTGATCAGGATTGAACCTTTTGCGGTTGTGATCTTGGCGTATATTCCGTTTTCCATTTGAGAGGTTTTGAATTGAACCGCAAATTTACGGATTCAATTGTGTTGGCGCATCATTTATCGCGTTTTTATTGCCAGGTTTTATTCACACCCCGGCAACGAATTAATCCACTCTTCAATCAGCGCGACGCCTTCAGTATGGACAACCGTCCTGCCAAGACGCGGCATTCTGAAATTGCTGTCATTGGTGTTCATCGTATAATATAAAACCGACTGGCCGATATTGCCGGGCCTGACGATCTGTCCGTGCGAAATACCCGGCGGTGATAATTGCGCGCCGACGCAAACGCCCATATTTGCCGGATCTGTCGTTAGTTCAAACAGGAATCGCGGATTTGTATAATCTGCGCTGCCGCCTTCGCGATGACAGTGTGCACAATTGATGTCAAAATAAGACCGGACGCGTAGATCCAATGGTTGCGCGGTGTCATTGTAATTGACGATCGATGTAATTGCAGAAGGCAAATTCTGGAGATAACCCATTGCAGATAATTTTGAAAGCTGATTCATTGCTCCATCTTCATACGGATAATCACTATTGAGGTTGCGCGGTTTGATACCAATGGGAAGATTTTCATCGGCGAAAGCGTGGCAGGCGATGCAATTGTTTTCGGACGGGATTCCATAATTTATTGAATGCTCACCGCTGTTGTCTGTCCAGGTCACGCTTGTTGTACTGCCGTTCATGTCAAGAAATGCTTCGGTCTGGGCATCATTCCAAACGTAAGTGGCAAAAATCCATCCGCTTGATTTGCGGATCATCAGTCGCGTTTCAATAATGCGGCGCTGCCCTGACGGCTGTGCGTTGTCATAAAAAAAGTTCTTAACCAGCGACGCGCCGACCGGGAGTTGCAATATATCATTGTCATTTGTATAAGTTGCAGTTGTGCCGACAGGAAGCCAGATAAACCGCTGTTTACGGGCATAGTCTGAAAAAAGTTCGCTGGTGGGTTTGAACGGTATTAGACCAATGGACGGTTCCAAATCGTTCATATCACCGGTGAAGAAATGATAATCGGATAGCTTTTGGTACGGCACGGTCGAGAGATCAACCGAGACAGGGATTGGCCGGTAACCGGTTTCGGTTTCGGAGCAAGCGGTTAAAACGATAACCGATAATAGCAAGAAAACTTTTTTCACCTTTTGGAGTTTCGCCAAATATAGTGAATCGGCTAAAAACACAGGCAAAGCCTTTATTGAGCGCATTGTCGGGCTCATGCTAAACCCCGCAGGTTTTAAAAACCTGGGGGGTTTTCACAGTAATCACTACAAAACGCCGCCACAACGCCCAAAAAAACTTTACTAACTTTGCGGCCATGAGAATAGACATCATCACCGTATTGCCCGAATTGCTGAAAAGCCCTTTTGAAGCGTCGATCTTAAAACGCGCAATAGACAAAGGGCTCGTTGAAGTACATTTCCACAACCTTCGAGATTACACTTTGAACAAACAAAAAAGCGTCGATGATTACCAATTCGGCGGTGGCGCGGGAATGGTGATGATGATCCAGCCGATTGACGACTGCATCACCAAACTAAAAAGCGAGCGCGATTACGACGAGGTGATTTACATGACGCCCGACGGCGACACGTTGAACCAGCAAATGGCCAACCGGATGTCGTCGCTAAAAAACATCATTATTTTGTGCGGACATTACAAAGGTGTCGACCAGCGGGTGCGCGACCATTTTATCACCAAGGAAATCTCGATTGGCGATTACGTTTTGAGCGGCGGCGAACTCGGCGCGCTTGTCCTGTCGGATGCTTTGATACGACTGATTCCGGGCGTTCTTTCAGATGAAACCTCGGCCCTGACGGATTCCTTCCAGGATAACCTGCTGGCGCCGCCGGTCTACACGCGCCCGGCCGAATACAAAGGCTGGAAAGTTCCGGATGTATTGCTTTCCGGACATGCGGCGAAGATTGATAAATGGCGGGAAGACATGGCGTTTGAGCACACGAAGACGCGACGGCCGGATTTATTAGAATAAGACCGCTTCGCTGAAAGAAGAAAGACCGTTTCACTGAAAGAAGAAAGATGACATCCAATCCTTCAGCGAAGCTCTTTCAGCGAAGCGGTCTTGCAACGCGGTGGTCTTTCAGCGAAGCGATCTTTCAGCGAAGCGGTCTTTCAGCGAAGCGGTCTTTAATCTTTTTTCTAAAATCGCTTGCACTAATTAACTTTTTACGTACATTTGCCCCCGCATTGGCCCAACCTCTGACGATACCCGTGAATGTTGCGCTGGTTTAAACCATTTTAAATCCATTATCATGGCAGATTTAATGAAATTCGTTCAGGACGAATTTATCGCGAAGAAAGATTTCCCTGAATTCGGCGCCGGTGACACGATCACTGTGTATTACGAAATCAAGGAAGGTGAAAAAACAAGGACTCAGTTCTTTAAAGGAACTGTAATCCAAAGACGCGGAACTGGAAGCACTGAGACTTTCACGATCCGTAAAATGTCTGGTTCAGTTGGTGTTGAGCGTATCTTCCCAATCAATTTGCCTGCATTGCAGAAAATCGAAATCAACAAGAAAGGCGCCGTTCGTCGTGCCCGTATCTTCTACTTCCGCCAGCTTACCGGCAAGAAGGCAAAAATCAAAGACAAGAGAATGTAATCTTTTGGACTTTCAGAATCATCCCGATATTAACGTATCGGGATTTTTTTTGCCTAAAAATTACCGATTATATTTTCTGAAATCCGAAAATTGAAAATTCCGTAAATCGGTCAATTGCCGCCAAAACAACTCCAACCGAAACCTCACTTACGCAAACGTTTTCTTATCTTTGCCTGACATTTTAAAACCCTTTCCTTATATGGCAAAAATTAAAGTGGCCAATCCGGTCGTTGAACTGGATGGCGATGAAATGACAAGAATCATCTGGAAATTCATCAAAGACCAATTGATTCTTCCTTACCTCGAACTCGATATCAAATACTACGACCTCGGCATGGAAAGCCGCGAGGCGACCAAAGACCAAATCACGATTGATGCGGCCGAAGCCATCAAACAATACAACGTCGGCATCAAATGCGCGACGATCACGCCTGACGAAGCGCGCGTCAAGGAATTCAACCTGTCCGAAATGTGGAAATCGCCAAATGGAACGATCCGCAACATCGTCGGCGGAACGGTTTTCCGCGAACCGATCATCATGAGCAACGTGCCGCGTTACGTTCAGGGCTGGACCAAGCCGATCGTCATCGGACGCCATGCTTTCGGCGACCAATACAAAGCAACCGACAAAGTCATCAAAGGCAAAGGCACTTTGACGATGTCGTTCACCAACGAAGCCGGTGAAACAACCGAGTGGAAAGTGTACGATTTCAAAGGCGACGGCGTGGCGATGTCAATGTACAACACCGACGAAAGCATCTACGGATTTGCGCATTCGTCGTTCCAGATGGCGCTGACGAAAAAATGGCCGCTTTATTTGTCTACAAAAAATACAATATTAAAAGCATACGACGGACGCTTCAAGGATATTTTCCAGGAAGTATACGACCAGCATTACAAAGCCGAGTTCGAGAAAAACGGCATGACGTACGAACACCGGCTGATCGACGACATGGTCGCGTCTGCGATGAAATGGAACGGCGGATTTGTCTGGGCTTGCAAGAACTACGACGGTGATGTGCAGTCCGATACCGTTGCGCAGGGATTCGGATCGCTCGGATTGATGACTTCAGTTCTGGTTACGCCAGACGGAAAAACCGTCGAGGCCGAAGCTGCGCACGGGACAGTTACGCGCCACTATCGCCAGTACCAGCAAGGCAAAGCGACCTCGACCAACCCGATCGCGTCGATTTTTGCCTGGACGCGAGGGCTCGAACACCGCGGCAAGCTCGACAACGACCGGGAACTCGTCAATTTCTGCAACACTTTGGAGCAGGTCTGCATCGATACGGTCGAAAGCGGAAAAATGACCAAGGATTTGGCGATGCTCGTCAAGCCTGAAGGACTGACCTCGGCGGATTACCTTAATACAGAAGATTTCCTGGCGGCAATTAAGGAAAACCTCGACAAAAAATTATCCTGATTTTGTTTTGTCGGAATTCATTTTATCCTGCTTTGATCAACGCTAAAAAATGAGATTTTTGAATTATTTCGCTGGATTTTTTGAATGGCGTGGCAGCGCTACGTGAGCCGGAAAAAGATAAGAAATAAACAAAAAAAGATATTTTTTAGCAGATTAAATAAGTTAAAGGGATTCAAATTATAAAAGGGAAAGAAGGCGGTCAAATTTGGCTGCCTTTTTTTATTTTCCAACCATTGGTGACCGTAAGGCAACTATTGCAAAAGACCGCGTCTTAAAATCGGACGTCAAATTACACCTATGAACAAACTCATTTTCTTTCTTTGCTTTTGCTTTTCAATGACCGCGCAAGTTCGCGAATTGGAAGTCTATTTTGAAACCGGATCTTTTGCGTTAAATCCTTCGCAGACCGGTAAGCTTGAAATCTTTATTGCTTCGCTGTCTATCGATCGCGAAAAATCAACAATCAACATCGCCGGGCATACGGACAATGTTGGTGATTTGGCTTACAACGCTGTGTTGTCGGAAAAACGCGCGGATGCAATTGCATCTATTTTCAGAAATAATGGATTTAACGATTCCGCGATTTTGACCTCTGGCCGTGGCGAAGTCCATCCGATTGCCGACAACCGCACCGAAATCGGCAAGGCAAAAAACCGGCGCGTCAGGATTGTCGTTTCGGATTCCAATCCGCGGTCGTCGTTTATAGTAGACAATATCGGCGGATTGAAATTAAGCGAAACGCGGTATGTCATCGACCCGAGCCGTGAACAAAAATTAAATTACCGCTCGGG
>JAEWLD010000279.1 GCA_023393485.1 Bacteroidota bacterium | reverse complement strand
ATCCCATGATTTCCGCTACGAGCAATCCAATGCCGATGGCGCCAGTGGCCACGCCGGCAATCACATCGGGCTTGCCGAATTTCTTGTCGATGATTTTTTCAAATTCCTCGCGAATGTAATTCCGGATTGGCGGAAATGACAACGTCAGCCTGTTGTCACAATAAATCGGCGATTTCCAACCCGAAGCCCATGTAAAAGGATTTTTCGGATTCAATTTAATTGCATTTATTTGCAGTAGCAACTCGGCTGTCTTCTCGGCTGTGTCTTTATTAAAAATCATACTGCAAATGTATAAAGTTTTTGTAAACGATAAGCCGCTGTTTCTCACAAATAAGATACAGAAAGAGACCGATTTCCAGCTGTTCCTGCTTGAAAGCATAGACATCCGCAGGCTGGTCATCAAGATTTTCCAGAACAAGGTCGAGAAAGCCTATCTCTACCATCCGGACGAGAAAGCGATCATGCGCAAACTCAAGGATAAAATGCCTGTAAACCGCGCGGCAGGCGGATTGGTCTACAACAAAAAAGGCGAAGTCCTGTTCATTTTCCGCAACGGCAAATGGGATTTACCAAAAGGCGGCGTAGAAAAAGGCGAGAAGCGGAAAATGGCCGCGATGCGCGAGGTTGAGGAAGAAACCGGCGTCGGCAAATTGACCATTACCGGCAAACTCCAAAAAACGTATCACATCTTCAAGCGCAACGGCAAATACAAGCTCAAGATCACGCATTGGTACGAAATGACGTCCGATTACAAAGGCGGGTTTACGCCGCAGATTGAAGAAGGCATTGAAAAAGTGGCCTGGCTCAACGCTGAGCAAATCACCGAAGCGCTCAAGAATTCCTACCAAAACATCAAACTGCTATTCAGGACAGAGCCCGAAAATGCAGGTTAATTTGCGATTCTGTATACCGGATATTGCAAATGCGCCTTTTCGTAATACGGCGAATGTTTATAGACCCAATCAAGTTGCGCCGAGGGATTCCGATGAAACGCGCCTTCATCTTTATTTCCTGACGAAACTTCTTTCTTTTCAGATTCAGCCATCGCTTTTTCAAAACCGGCTCTGAGACTGGCATTCTCGCGTAGAAGTTTCGCTGCCAAATCCTCAAAAACATAATCAGAATAATGTTCTTTCTGTTGCAGAATCGCATCGAAGAAATTCCAGTTGAAAAACGAGTCAATGGCTTCGGGCTCGAGCGTTTCAAGCAAATATTTGACTCCTGGCTGCGATGTTTGAAAAATATAATCGCCTTTTGCAAATTGGACTTTTTCAACTGATTTCGTCACCGATGTGTTTCGGTGCAGATAATGGCCTTCGTAGGCATTCGGCACAGTTTGGTAACCCGCAATCCTGTAGCTTTCAACCGCGACCGCCGTATCGTTTTGGATTTGCCTGTATTGCAGGCCGTTGCTTTTTAAAAGATCGACGACCGTCCACAGCGATTTTGGGACAACATACGCAGCCGGAATCGTGATTTGCTTCGAAGGTTTGTATTCCTTATAAAACGGGATTTCCCTTGAAAACGGCTTTTTGCGGTCGTAAAAAAGCCGGTCGCCAGATGTGACGTCACTTTTTTTGAACATGCCTTCGAAGCCGTTAAAGCGCAATTTTTCAACTTTGGCCGAATCAATTTCCCAGGCAATCGCATAATCACTTCCGGGTTTGTAAAGTGCGGTATTTTTTGCGGCGGCGTCGCGGATTGCCCGATAATTTGAATCGACAAAACCCATTGCGGTCGTCATGAATTCATAAGTCGCCCTGACGCGCGACGCATATTTCTTGAGCATGTGCGTCTCGACCACAAAACCGATCGTATTGAACAGCGAAGTGTAACCGGTGGCATATCTCGGGCTTTCAAAAAACTGCGCGAAACCTTTATCTGGCGTGCTGCCCCAGGCATTGACGTAAGGCGTTATGTCTATTTTTTTCTTTTTGAAATCGGCGATGAGCGCCGGCATCATTTCGTCGTTCAGGTAATGGCCTAAAACCGGCCCGAGTTTGTTGTGCTCGGTCATGATGTAAGTCAGCGTATACTGATAATCCGCGCCGTTTGAGACGTGATTGTCGATAAGAAGATCGGGCCTGGTCAAAGCGAATATTTCGACGAAAGCCTTGGTGTTTTTCGTATCTGACTTGATGAAATCCCGATTCAGGTCAAAATTGCGCGAATTGCCCCGGAAACCGTATGCTGACGGGCCGTCCTGGTTGACGCGCGAGGTTGAATTGCGGTTGAGCATGCCGCCGATATTGTAGATTGGAATGGCAACGAGCACTGTGTTTTTCGGCGCTTGTCTTTTGCCGGTTGCCAGATCGCGCATCAGCATCATCGTCGCGTCGATGCCGTCGGGTTCGCCCGGATGTATGCCGTTCATTACGAGAATAATCGCTTTGGTAGTGCGGATTTTGCCGAAGTCAAAAACCTTGTCAGGATTGAAAGTGACAATCCGCATCGGTTCGCCTGAGTCGTCAAATCCGATTTCGCGCATTTCAATTGTCGCAAAATTGGCATCCAGCTTTTTGTAGAATTCTACGGTTTCATTATAAGTCGCCGACTGGTTGCCGTCGCCTTTTTCAAAAACGGTCGAATAATCGTTTTTCTGTGCCGACAATGAAAAACCCGCAAGCAAAAAGACAATTGCGATTCTCATGATTTGACGCGTACTGAATCCGGAACCAGCAACGTATAATCGCCGCCGTTTTTGATCACATCGCGAACAATGCTCGAACTGATGTACGATGTATTTGCCGCCGTCAAGAGGAAAACCGTCTCGATTTTTGACAACTTGCGATTGGTGTGCGCGATGGCTTTCTCAAATTCGAAATCCGCCGGATTGCGCAGCCCGCGAAGGATGAATTGCGCCTTTAGCTTTTTGCACAAATCGACCGTCAGTCCTTCATAGGTCACGACAGAAACCGTCGGAAAATCCTTGAGGCTTTCCTCGATGAACCGTTTGCGCTCTTCAAGTGAAAACATATAATTTTTCTGCGCATTGACGCCGATGGCTACGACAATTTCATCGAAAAGCGGCACACTGCGTTTGATGATGTCTACGTGACCGAGCGTGATCGGGTCAAACGAGCCCGGGAATACTGCTATCTTCGCCATAATATTTTTCGTTTTAACGCCAATTCGATCTCATTTTCGAGCAAATCAGAAAAAGCAATGCCTGCATGCGCGGCCTGTTGCGGGAAAATGCTCTGCGGCGACAAGCCGGGATTGGTATTGATTTCAATAAAATGCGCAACGTTGTCCATCACGATGAAATCGGTACGCGAAAAACCGGTCATGCCAAGCGCTTCATAGACTTTCGCCGCGGTTTCGCGAACGTGTTTTTCAACTTCGGACGACAACCGCGCCGGTGTTATTTCTTCAGATTTGCCTTCGTATTTGGCCTGGTAGTCGAAGAATTCGTTTTGCGAAACGATTTCCGTCAGGCCCAGAACCGTGGTCTTGCCTTGGTAATTCAAGACTCCGACCGACACTTCGGTGCCTTTGAGGTATGATTCAATCAAAATATCGTCATCTTCGGCAAATGCGAAATCGAGCGCTTTCTGAAAGCCGGCTAAATCATTGACTTTTGAAACGCCGAGGCTGCTGCCGGATTGGTTGGGTTTGACAAAAAACGGAAGCCCGAGTTCGGCGGCAATCCGGTCGACTGAAATTACATCGCCTTTTGAGACGTAGATCGATTTGGCTTTCGGAATGTTGAATTTTGACAAAACCGACAACGTGTCGCGCTTGTTGAAGGTCAGCGCCGACTGGTAAAAATTGCAGCCGCCGTAAGGGATTTCAAGCAATTCCCAGTAAGCCTGCATGTGCCCGTCTTCGCCGGGTGTGCCGTGAATGGTGTTGAGAACAACGTCAAATTTCGTTTTTATGCCTTTTTTTTCGAAGGAAAAGTCCGCGCGGTCGATCGGTGCTTTTTCGCCGTCTGTCACGACGTGCCAGCCTTCAGGGAGTATGTGTACTTCAAAGCTTTGATGCTTTTTGTCTAAATTGTTGAGGATGAGCTGTCCGCTGCGTAGCGAAATGACAGATTCGTCGGAATAACCGCCCATGACTACGGCTACATTCATACAAGTTGCGTTAGTGTTTGACAAAAGTAGGGATTTTGGCCGAACGACGAACGAGTCGAAAGTCGAAAGTCGAACGTCGAACATCGAACGTCGAACGTCGAACG
>JAEWLD010000276.1 GCA_023393485.1 Bacteroidota bacterium | reverse complement strand
AGATAATTGTAATCCGACGAGCGCAAGAAGCCGTAACCGTCGGGCATCATTTCCAAAACGCCTTCGCTTTCGATGATCCCGTCAAATTCGTAATCGGCATCGCGGACATTGCTCGTTTTCTGCTTTTTGAAATTCTGGTTTTGCCCGTTTTGGTTCTGCTGGTTCTGATGCGGGTTATTTTGGTGCTTGTGCTTTTGGTTCGGATTGATTGGCCTTTCCTGGGTTTCTTCGACCGGCTGGATTTCGGCGGCTTCGGTTCTTTTCAATTCAGGCTCAGCCATCGTCGATGGAGATTCAGCAGTAATGCTTTTTTCATCGGCATCCGCTTTTGGCTGCGCCTGGCCGTCGCGTTGTTGATTTTTCTCAAAACGGTTTTTCCTGAAGTTTTGCCGGTCGTTCTTTTGTGCGGAATCCTGTTCCGATCTCGGATTTGGCTCACTTTGCCTTGACTCTGCCGGCTCCCGTTTATCGGGCGCGGCCGTGAAGAGGTTGTCTTCAGCCTTGGCATTTGGCTGGATGCGAGCCCTTTTTTGTTTGGCATCACCGCGCTGGGCGCCGCTCTCGGCGGGTTGATTGTCAGACACATTTTCTGCTGCTGAAGGATTTGCGGCTTGGAAATCAAGGATTTTGTAGATCAGTTCCTCTTTCTTGACGCCGGCAAATTTGATTTTTTTAGTCGCTTTCGCAATTTCCTGAAGCTCAGGAAGCTTCATTTCTTTTAACACGGAAATATCAAACATGTAAATATGTTATTTGAATTTTAAAGGATTGTAGAGAACAATAAACAGTGGGAAGTAATTGTTGGTTGATGTACCGATAGATGAAGTACTTGCGGTTTTGTACTGGAATATTACGAATAAAAATTTATCATACAATAGTTAGAATAAAAAAGAAACTATATTTTTGTGGAGCTAAAAAAATGCTATGATCCAACGGATACAAACTGTCTACCTCGCGCTGGCAACAATTGTCTCAGGCGCTTTGCCGTTTGTTTTCCATTTGTGGACCCTGAGCAACAACCGTGAGTTCTGGTTTATGGAGAACATGCTGTACATTGTTCTGTTCGGTCTCAGCACATCGCTTGGGTTACTCAGCATTTTTTCATACAAAAAAAGACAAAATCAGTTTGTGATGAACAGGCTGAACATGATATTGAATCTTATTTTATTAGGGTTGTTTGTGTACCGTTCGCTAAACTTGTCCGGAGAAGCCGTCACGGTTTCTGAGAAGGGCATTGGGATGTTCCTCCCGATTGTTTCTATCGTGTTGTTGGTTTTGGCCAACAAGGCCATCAAGAAGGATGACGATCTCGTAAAATCTGTGGACAGGCTCAGGTAAACCTACTAACTTAGTTTATTTAGTGCGAAGAAAATCCGGGTTTTTGCCCGGATTTTTTTATTTTGGGCGTTGCGCTTCCTGCGTCGCGCCGGGCTATCCGCTTCAATCTTTTTTGCTCCCTCGCAAGCTCAGGATGACAAAAAAGGATTTCCGCTGCTATCCCTAACGCGGCCAGCTCCAAACCTCATGCATTTCGCCACGAATTCACGAATAGAATTCGTACAAAATTCGCTAATTCGCGGTTATTTATTTCCCATCTCAATCACCTCCAAATTCCCTACCTTCTCAACGTCAATTGTAAACCGAAGCATCGTCCTGACTTTATGAAAACCGTAAATTCCCGCCGCGCCGGGATTCATATGCAATAAATTCAGCTTTTGGTCAAACTGCACTTTCAAGATATGCGAATGGCCGCAGATGAATAACTTTGGCGGACTGGCATTTATTTCGGCCCTGATTTCCTGATTGTACTTCCCCGGATAGCCGCCGATGTGCGTGATCCAGACATCGACGCCTTCACACATAAATCGGTTGTTGAGCGGGAATTCCAAACGCGCTTTATCGTCGTCAATGTTGCCATAAACTGCACGCAAAGGCTTAATTTTTTTCAATTCATCGGTCACTTTTAAATCGCCGATATCGCCGGCATGCCAGATTTCGTCGGCGGCTTCGGCGTATTTCAAAATGTTGTCGTCAATGTGGGAATGTGTATCGGAAAGTAACAATATTCGCTTCACTGTTCAAAGTTTAAAGTTCAAAGTTCAAAGTTACGACGAACCAACCTTAAGCCTCAAACTTGAAACTTTAAACTTGAAACTTCTTAACTTTGCGCCATGCCTAGATACTTCATCGATTTCGCCTACAAAGGAACAAACTACCACGGCTGGCAGTCGCAGCCCGATACTGTGAAAACCGTCCAGGAAACACTTGAAAAAAAGTTGTCAATGGTTTTGCGGATGCCAATAAAAGTCACCGGAGCCGGACGCACCGACGCAGGCGTTCACGCACGGCAGCAATTTGCGCATTTCGATTTTGACGGCGAGATCGACTCGCAAAAATTGACCTACAATCTCAATGCATGCCTTCCGGATGACATCGCCGTTTGTCGGTTCATCAAAGTCGGTGACAACGCCCATGCGAGATTCGATGCCAAACGCCGCACGTATGAATATCACATCCACAAGCAAAAAGATGCATTTCTGCAGGAACGCAGCTTTCAGTACTTGCACCGGCTTGATGTCGCAAAAATGAACCAGGCCGCGAAAATTCTTTCAAACCATTCGGATTTTGAATGTTTTTCAAAAGTTAAAACCGACGTAGGAACGTTCATTTGCCGTATTTTTGAAGCTGGCTGGACCGAGACCGAAGACAATTTGACCTTTACGATCTCTGCCGACCGCTTTCTGCGCAACATGGTACGCGCGATTGTCGGTACGTTGATCAATGTCGGGCTCGGCAAGATCACACCCGATGAGGTCAACCGCATCATCGAAAGCAAAGACCGCGGAAAGGCAGGGTTTTCTGTGCCGGCGCATGGGTTGTATTTGGTGAAGATCGAATACGACTATATTGATTAACGACGAACGACGAACGTCACCCGAGGCGCAGCCGAATTGTACGGGGCGCAGCGAAGTAAAACGTCGAACGTCAAACGTCAAACGTCGAACGTCACCCGAGGCGCAGCCGAATTGTACGGAGCGCAGCGAAGTAAAACGTCGAACG
>JAEWLD010000265.1 GCA_023393485.1 Bacteroidota bacterium | reverse complement strand
TTGCCGTGATGATCATGATTTCTACTTTCGCATGCAACAACGGCCTTATCATGGCTGGCGCGCGCGTCTATTATACGATGGCAAAAGACCGATTGTTTTTCAGGCAGGCCGCGCATCTGAACACCCACAGCGTACCGGCGTGGGCGCTTTGGGCACAATGCATTTGGGCGTCGTGCCTTTGCCTGACGGGAAAATACGGCGATTTGCTCGACTACGTCGTGATCATTGTACTGATCTTTTACATCCTTACGATTTACGGCATCTTCAAATTGCGAAGGTCGATGCCCAACGCGGAAAGGCCGTACAAAGCATATGGTTATCCGTTTCTGCCGATGTTTTACATCGTAATAGCTTCGGCGATTTCAATTGCGCTACTCATTTGGAAAACCGGCACTTGCGGCTGGGGCGTTTTGATCATGCTGATCGGCATTCCGATTTATTACCTGACCAAACCTAAAAATGAATAATAAAAAATCCGCTTCTTCTCAGGAGCGGATTTGTTGTATAAAAGATTCTGCCTGTTGCCAGGCGGTCTTTCTTATCAATAGTAAGTATATCTTCTCACTTTAGCGATGTATTTTGCCAAGCGGATTACCTGATGGCTATAGCCGTATTCATTGTCATACCAAACGTACATCACGATGTTTTTCCCGTCGGCTGACACAATTGTGGCGTTGCTGTCGTAAATCGCCGGTGCAGAAGTGCCGACGATGTCCGAAGACACGAGCTCGTTGTTCAGTGAATACTTGATTTGCTCGACCAAATCGCCTTCAAGCGCGTATTTCTTCATGATTTTGTTGACTTCCTCAACTGACGTTTCCTTGCCGACTTCGAGGTTCAAAACTACGAGTGAGCCGTTTGGCACAGGAACGCGGATCGCATTCGAAGTCAGTTTTCCTGCCAACGAAGGCAACGCTTTTGCGACTGCGCTTCCCGCACCGGTTTCAGTGATGACCATATTGAGCGCTGCAGCACGGCCACGGCGGTATTTCTTGTGCATGTTGTCTACCAAATTCTGGTCATTGGTATAGGCGTGGATGGTTTCCAAATGGCCTTTGTCAACACCGAGCGTATCTTCAACGGCTTTGAGGATTGGCGTAATGGCATTGGTAGTACATGATGCAGCGGAGAAAATGCTTACCTCATCTGGGTTGTACTCAGTTTGGTTGACGCCGTGAACGATGTTCGGGACACCTTTGCCCGGCGCAGTCAACAAAACTTTATCAACACCTTTTGAAGTCAAATGCCTTTCAAGCGCTTCTTTGGTTGTAAAAGCACCGGTGTTGTCAATGACGAGCGCATTGTCAAAGCCATATTTCGTATAGTCGATATCTTCAGGCGCACTCGCGGTAATGATATGGACTGTTGTCCCGTTGATGATCAACGCCTGATTCTCGACATCGGCAACGACCGAACCTTCAAAATCGCCGTGAATCGAGTCATAACGCAGCAAAGAAGCGCGTTTTTCCAATGACACGGCGTCGTTTTTATCGCGTGTCACAATCGCACGAAGACGCAATTGCGTGCCTTTGCCCGTTTTTGACATCAGTTCGCGTGCGAGCAATCGGCCGATACGTCCAAAGCCATACAACACAACATCTTTTGGCTGGTTGTTTTTGAAGTCTTTGGCATCGGCAAGTTTGTCAAGTACAAACCGACGCGCGTCGCTGTAGTTTCCGGTGCTGAATTCGTAGGTCAACCTGCCTAAATCGAGTTTCGCAGGCGGCAAATCAGAAGACAAAATGGCTTTTGCAATCTCAACCGAATCGAAAATAGAAATCGGCTTCCCGACAAATTCGCCCGCATATTCATGCAGGTTGATGATATCGCTGACCGTCCGGTTGATCAATTGGTTGCGAAACAATACCATTTCGATTGATTTGTCATACCACAAATCGCTGATGATTTTGATCAATTCAACGCATGCCCGGCGACGGTCCGCCTGCTTGGTGATTTCCTTTTCGTACAATAGTGTGTTGCTCATGGGATTAAAAACGTTTGTTAGTTTTAAACTCGTGCAAAAGTACAGATTTCAAACGTTTTCGTAAACAATTAAGCCTAAATTTTTCGGTGCTATTTGTTAAAAGACGCGGCCGATTACCCGCAAACCCAACTTGCGGATTTAATAAAATGTGTGGTTTTGCCGTATGCGGATTTGTGGAGGATTTCGTAAGGGTTGAAACCGGCCCCTTCCCTGAAGGTAAGATCGGTATTTCTCGGATATCACCGTTACGGTAAAACCATCCAAAAAATAAAAGCCCGTTCATCCGAACAGGCCTTACTTTTTTTATTGTTAAAGCAGCAGCCGCAGTCGTTGGCCTCCGCGGGTAATCATGTCCACCTGGACTGTCTGATCTTCGCCAATACTTTCAAGTGTTTTTGATACGGTTTCAACATCGGTCGCCTTAACGTTTCCGATTGACAGGATGATGCCGCCTTCAAGGTCATCGGCATATTGCGAAAGCCGTTCATTGTGGACTTCGCTGATCTTCACGCCGTAGTTTATGCCAAAAGTACGCTTGTCCGTTGCATCGATGTTTTCAAGTTGCAAGCCCTTGATCTCGGTTGAGAACGTATCATTTTTACTGAGTGCGACAGGCACATTCATCAACTTGCCGTTGCGTTTGAAGGTTACGTTCACCTTGTCATTCGGGCGTTTGGTATTCAATACGTTTTGGATGTCTGAATACGAAGTAACCGTGCTGTTGTCAAGTTTGACGATGATATCGCCTTTTTTCAAGCCCGATTTTTCGGCGCCCGAGCCTTTATTGACGCGGTTGACGTAAAATCCGTCCGTATCTGAAATTCCGAGTTCTTTTGAAGCAGCTGCGTTGAGCTCGCCGCCTTCGACCCCGAGAATGCCTCGTTGGACATTGCCAAATTCCATGATGTCCTCGATGATTTTTTTGGTCACGTTTGACGGAACCGCGAAAGAATAGCCTACGTAAGATCCGGTCATTGACGAAATCATCGTATTGATACCAATCAGTTCACCATTTGTATTGACTAGTGCGCCGCCCGAGTTGCCGGGGTTGACTGCCGCGTCGGTCTGGATAAATGATTGAATGCTGTTTTCGCCGATTGTACGCGCTTTGGCCGAAACAATACCTGCTGTAACCGTCGAATTGAGATTATACGGATTTCCGACCGCCAAAACCCATTCGCCGACTTTTACATTGTCTGAATTGGCGAACGACGTATATGGAAGTTTTTCATCCGCATCGATTTTCAGAAGGGCAATGTCCATTTTGGAATCGGTGCCGATCACTTTGGCCTTGTAGACTTTCCTGTTGTTGAGCGTAACTTCGAGGTCAGACGCATCTTTTACCACATGGTTATTGGTCACGATATAACCGTCCTCAGAAATGATGACACCTGAGCCCGTTCCAACTTGTTCCTGCTGTTGTGTGCCGCGATAGCCGTAGAAAAACTCAAGCATCGGGTTGGTCACTGTCCGGTAGGAAACATTTTTTACGTGCACGACGTAATGAACCGCCCTGTCCGCGGCGGCAGTGAAGTCAATGTTTTCAGCGCCGAGCGAAACCGTTCGGGTATAATTTGATGCCGGAGCATCGGTAACGATTGATTTTTTGTTCCCGTCATTTTCAACAAATAACTTGTAGCCGCCCAAAGTCATGGCGCCGCTGAGCAATGACACTGCCAATAAGCTAGAAAATTTTTTCATGGTCTTTTGCATTAAATTGAATTAACGAACGTAAAAATATGCAAGAATATTTTTCGGTGAAATGCGGTTTAACGCGTGTTTAACAAAGCATTGCGTTTAAATTTTATCCCTACTTTTGCAACGATGGAAACAGCGTTTTACAAATACCAGGGAACAGGCAACGACTTTGTCATGATCGACAACCGCGATCTCGTTTTCCCCAAGGATGATACCAACCTGGTTGCCCGACTGTGTGACCGACGTTTTGGCATCGGCGCCGACGGTTTGATATTGCTCGAAAATGACGAAAAGTCAGATTTCTCGATGGTCTATTACAATTCTGACGGCAACACGAGTTCGATGTGCGGCAACGGCGGGCGTTGTATCGTCGCTTTTGCAAAGGCGCTCGGGCTGATTGGCCGTTCGGCAAGGTTCGTCGCTTCGGACGGCATGCATGATGCAACCATTGACCCTGACGGCATCGTTTCGCTTCACATGAAAGACGTCGACCATATCAAAACCGGCAACGGCTATATTTTTCTCGACACCGGTTAGCCGCATCACGTTGAATTTGTTGAAGACCTCCGCCAGGTAAATGTAACCGAACTCGGTGCGAAAATCCGCTACGGCGGCTTGTACGGAAAAACCGGCAGCAATGTGAATTTCGTCAATCAGACAGCCGACGGGAAATTCTCGGTCCGCACTTACGAGCGCGGCGTTGAAGACGAAACCCTGTCATGCGGAACCGGCGTTACTGCAGTCGCGATCGCCGTGCATTATCTCGGCAAGACAAAATCCGAAAAAGTCACGTTGAACGTTGAAGGCGGCGCGCTCGATGTATCATTTGAAGCAAACCACGGCAAATATTCAAAAGTTTATCTCACCGGTCCGGCCGAGTTTGTATTTAAAGGGAAAATCTCAATATGATTACGCTTAAAGGAAAGAACATTTTACTGCGCGCGCTTGAGCCCGACGATCTTGAATTCCTGCATGCGGTTGAAAACGACGAATCTATTTGGGAAGTCTCAAACACCCAAACGCCGTATAGCAAATACCTGATCAAGCGGTATCTCGAAAATGCGCAACAAGACATTTATGAGGCCAAACAGCTTCGTCTGGCGATTTGCCGGGAAAAGGATTTTCGTGCAATCGGGCTAATCGATTTGTTTGATTTCGACCCCCGGAACAGGCGCGCCGGCATTGGCATCGTCATCAGGCAATCTGCAGACCGCGGCCAAGGCATCGGAAGTGAGGCATTGGAACTTCTGATCGATTATGCATTCAACAGGCTCGAACTCCATCAGGTTTTTGCAAATATCGACGTAGAGAATACGCCGAGTATAGCCCTTTTTACTAAATTTGGCTTCGAAAAAATCGGAATAAAAAAACACTGGAATCTTTTGGCGGGAAAATACAATGACGAAGCCATGTTCCAGCTCATCAATCAAACAGCACAAAATTGAACTTAAAGAAAATTATCGGCATCGTTTCCACCATCGTTGCCGCCGGACTGATCATTTATGGCTATATCATGTACAGGCAGATTTTTGCCGGTAACACCAAATTCAACGAAAAAGAAGTTTACGTCCACATTCCGACCGATGCGACATTTGACGATGTCAAAAACATCATGACGACTTATGTTGAAGATATGGAACGTTTTGAAAATGTCGCCGCCAAGAAATCATACCCGACCAACATCAAAGCGGGACGTTTCCTTTTGAAAAAAGGAATGAATTCAAACGACTTGATCAACGCGCTTCGTCACAACATTCCGGTACAACTCGCTTTCAACAATCAGGAAAGAATGGAGGATTTTGCCGGCCGGATCGCATCGCAGCTTGAACCGGACAGCTTAAAACTGATGGAAACCTTCACCGACGAAAGCTTCCTGAAAGAAAACGGGTTTGACCACGACAATGCACTTTGCATGTACATTCCGAATTCGTATGAGTTTTTCTGGAATATCTCGGCAGAGAAATTTCGCGACCGCATGGCCAGGGAATATCGCAAGTTTTGGAACGATGAAAGAAAGGCCAAAGCCGAAAAGCTGGGTTTGACGCCAATTCAGGTTTATATTCTCGCATCAATCGTCCATAAAGAAACGGTTAAGATAGACGAACGTCCGCGCGTGGCCGGGGTTTATCTCAATCGTCTAAGCAAAGGCATGAAACTCGAAGCCGACCCGACGGTGATTTACGCGATGAAGAAGAAAGCCGATGATTTTTCGCTCGTCATCAAGCGCGTGCTCAATAAAGACCTTCAAACCGATTCGCCATACAATACCTATATGTATGAAGGATTGCCGCCTGGCCCGATCGCGATGCCTGACATTTCAGCCATAGATGCCGTACTTAATCCTGAACATCACAACTACATTTACTTTTGCGCGAGTGTGACGAATTTCGGATATCACGAATTTGCGGTCACTGCCGCACAACACGAGGCCAATCGCCGGAAATATGTCGCCTGGGTCAGCGCGCAAGGAATCACGCGATAATGGGATTCCGGCTGTGCATATTGCCGATTGTATGTTTGTTTTTGCAGCACGCGCCGGCGCAAAACAATGTACAGAAGTTCCTGAAACCGGCCGATACACTGGACAAAAATCGGCGCGATATTGTCGTCGGCACTGAAGCGGCAGTTGGCGCGGCCGCATTGGTCGGGCTGAGTCAAGTCTGGTATGACGATTATGAAAAATCGGGTTTTCACTTTGACAATGACAACGTAGAATGGCTTCAAATGGACAAAGCCGGCCACGTTTATTCGTCTTATCATCTGGGCCGATTCGGCTATGAGACATTGGCCTGGGCAGGCGTAAGTGAAAAAGATCGGTTGATTTACGGATCTACTTTGGGTTTTGTTTTCTTATCGGCGGTTGAAGTGCTCGACGGTTATTCTGAGCGATGGGGCGCATCTTGGGGCGACTTGGGTGCGAACGCAGGCGGAACGGCACTGTTCTTATC
>JAEWLD010000258.1 GCA_023393485.1 Bacteroidota bacterium | reverse complement strand
CTCAATGAAATTACCGCTGAGCGATCGGTGCTCAATGAGAAAGATCGCGTAATCGCGACGTTAAAAAACCAAATCGCTGACGAAACTATCGACAATCAAAAACTGCTTCCTGAAATAAAAGCGCTGTTCCCGCAGATTGACGGCATATCGCTGGCAAAACACCATTTTGATAATAGCGATGGCCGGGACAGGATTGTGATCGTGATGCTTTACACTTCCGATGGAAGCCTGTCGAAAGACCAATCCAGGACGCTTAAAAATTGGCTCAAGGCGAAATTCAAAACCGCAGATTTGAAAATCTATGGCGTTACGGGCGAGAATCCAAAAAAATAAACCGCAAAAACCCTAAGGAATTGCGATTCGATTCTTATCACGGATTATTTCCCGGTAAATTTAATTGTACTGGTAAGCCGTATTGAAGCTTAAGCCGTCAACAATGTCATTCAATTGTTTGGCAAGGCAGGCATTTTCGGGCTGCGCCATGTAATTCCTGAGCTCGAGCTTAAAGCGGTTGAGGTCATCCCATTCCATCTTTTTCGCCTCTTGCTTGATCTGGTTGACGTAATTGAACTTGTACGGCGTTGATTTCAACTTTGAAATGATTTCTTCAGGTGCCATAACGTAGGGATTGATGTTAGACAATTATTAGTTCCTGATATGCTTGGCATTATCGTCAGTAAACGTATTACAATCGTCATAAACAGCAATAAATACTCGTCCAACGCTTTAAAAAATCGATTAAATGACCAAAGTTTAGGCAACGGCTCTGGCCAAACAATTTGATTTGGGAATTAATTTTTGATGAATCGTCCGTAGCTATCGCCAACTTTAACGAGATAGATTCCGGACGGCAAACCGTCAACCCTGACAGTGTCCTCACTTGTTCGCACGCATTGCATTTTCCTGCCGGTTAAATCATAAATCGTCATTTGGGCATCGGTTTCAATCCCGGCGATTCGCAATTCATCGCCGACCGGATTTGGCGCAATGGCGAGCTTAGTTTGCGGCGTAAATTCGGGATTGCCCAATACCGGAAACTGGAATTCGGCGTTAACCGGCAAATGGTGCGAGGTCGTTCCATAAAAACTGCTGATGAAATCGTAAACCAAAAAATCCTGCGCCGCGCTGCCGGGAACATAGTTGGCGACGAGCTCGTTTGATATGACCGTATGCTCAATCAACGGCCGATTCCAGAACGGGTCTTGGATTCCACTGGTCACGCCGTAATAATTGTCTGTGTCATCGGTAAAATTTTTATACGGCGAATCACTACAGCCACAAGCCGTACTGGTCGTACCGACCAGGAAATCGTTGTAATCCCCGATGACCATCAGGTTTTTCGAGTTGTAATTTGGCCCGTCGAGAATTGTCTTCAGTCCTTCTGAACCGCCCAGTCTGCGCGTATAACTCATCGGGTTGTCATCTTCCGCCTTGGCGTGAAGGTTCACGAGAAAGACCGGCACGAGGTTACCGCCTGCAATGAGTTTGACCTGGTACAACGCCGGAAACCGTCCGCTAGACCAATTGTAATAATAGGAATTGCCTTGTGCGTCGTTACCGCTGTTGAGCTCGGCCGCAGCCACAAACTGGACGCGCGATTTTTTGTAGATGATGCCTTGCCGTTGTTGGCAATCGGCGCCGGTAAGCGGAACGATTTTGCCGTCCCATTGGTCTGTTCCCATAAGCGCTACAAGTGCCGGAATCGTCGTATTGGCGGCAATTTCCTGAAGGCAGTAAATGTCTGAATTCAGCGCCAGCATTGCCGTTGCGACATTGTTGAGCTGAAGGTTTTCGTCTGTAGGCCCGAACGTGGTACAGCCAAGCCATTCCACATTCCAATTGGTGATCTTGAACAAACCTGCCGACGGATTTGTCGACTGCGGCTCGCCGGTGACTTTGACGTTTTTGATTTCCCATGTCGCGCTCTCTCCGGAAGTGCTACGGTATTTAAATGCAATTCGGGAATTTGCCGATTTTGTGGCATCGGGAATGATCAGTTCGCCTGACGGAATGTATTGCCATGCGGTTGGAACAGCCTGATTCAGTCCGGAAAGCTCAATCCAGTCGGTCGTTGTTGGATCGCCGGTATAATTGGCCGTGGCAAAAACCTGATACCAGCCTTCGGCGACACCTACGTTGAGTACGGCCGCGTTGCCGCGCGAATGGCTGAAGGTGAGTTTCACATTATCTGTCTGGACGAGATTCATCGGCTGGCTGATCAGCCAGTCTTCGTTTTGAAAACTTTGCCCACCCTGATAACCGTTGCAGATCGCGCCATAAATATCATTGTGATACCAGGTTTGCGTACCTGTGACGCTGACGGCCGTAAAAGTGTTGAAGCTTGACATCGGCAGCATGCTTTCATTGAGGATCGTAACCTGGGCTTTCGAAAAATTGATGGCGGAAAGCGCGAAAAAAAGAAAGAGTTTAAATTTTGGCATTTTGTAGGGTTTTACCACACCTGAATGTGGATTGAATTGTTATGGCAACAAACATACGACAAAACTGTTACCACTTCATCACATCATTGAGCAGCCGTAAGTTCCGGCTATCAGCCGCTAATGAAAAAAACCGCATCGCTGCGGTTTCTTTTGACTATTTCGTTTTTGCAAAAAATCGGTTACTGTCTTAACAGTGCGATTGATTTGATGTTGAACAAATCGTGGAATCTTGAACCTGCCGAACCCCATTCATTCGGGTAATATAGGCTTAACGTAATGGTTTCGATGTTGACCGACGTCCACTCATCAGGATTGCTAAAGTCAAGTTCGGTCTGGCCGTTCAATTCCTCGATCGTAAAAACACCGGTGTGCGTCTGTCCGAAGAAATTGTCAGTCATCCTGACCACTTTCCCGTGCATTTGCCCGAGGCTGTAAAATGCAAGTACTTCGATCCCGCTCAGTTCAAAATCGATTTCAGGGTTTTCCATGGCAATCAATGCCCGTTGTTCTGCTGAGAATTCCATAATTATTTCTTTTTCGCAGGCGCTTTTGCAGGCGCTTTTGCCGACGCTTTTGCAGGCGCAGCTTTAGCCGGTGCTGCCGTGAAACATTTGCAGCTGATGTCGCGCGCGGTGCCGATGCCTTCGCCATACAAAGACACTTCATCCTGATATTGCGTACCGTCATATTCCTGCGTAAAGCTGAATTCGTCGCGGCTGCATGTACCGCCTTTTTTCCTGCCGATGGTTGCCGAGACCCAACGGCGCAATGGTACGCCGGTGTATTCGTGCTTGGTAATGTTCCAACGCGTCGAAGTGATCCTGACTACTTGAGGCTCGTCGCCCGGATACCTCCGTTTGTAGGCCGCCATGATTTTGGCTTCGAGCGCTTTATCGGTCATTCCCGCTTTTGGCATGCAAGCCTCAGGATCATTGACGTCAACAGACGAATTCTTGACGATCATGTCAATCTCGCCAACCGCGATCGGCTTGTACTTAAACTCCGACCCGAAAGCGAAAGTCTTGATTGGATATAGCTCCAATTTGAGTTTGTGCGTCCCGGGTGTCAAAAGATCCTGCTTCCGCTTGAGTTCCCTGTACATCATTTCACCGAAGTTATTGGTTTCTGTACCGTCATTGATATCTGCTCGTACACTTGGGATGCTTTGCATTGACTTATCATCGAAATCATCGGCGTAGCTCGTGCTCGAGACTTGCTGACCGTCAAGATACATTATATAAATCACCTTGGTCATTCCACCGTCAAAAGAACTCCTGTTTTCATTGATTTCCCTTGGCTTGATCCCGCTTTCGGCGAGCTGCAGCATCATGCTGTTCGATGGCGAATTGGCCAGCCATGCCCTGATGAAGAGCTTGTCGCCAAAGGTGTAACTGGTGATGTATTTTGATTCCGGCAAGTCGCGCTCGATGTCGTCGTTTGAAAATACGACTTTACCGATGTTGTTCATGCGCTGCGGAAGGTCGATCTTTTCTTCTTCATACAGTTCGACTTTGGCATTTTTGCCACCGCCGCCTTTGACTTTGTTGATCAGTCCGCCGAGTTGGGCATTGCTGTTTACTGCCGCGATGAGTGCGGCCGCGAGGATAATTCTCTTCATGATTTTATTGGTTTTGGATTCTAAATTTGGGTTAGACGACCGGTTCGCGATCTAAATCGCTATATGGATAATATCCGGCATTTTCGAGTTTTTCAATCAGGGCCATCGTGCCGCTGCTGCGCGCAAATTCCATTTCACTGCGGTGCACTTCAAGACACAACAGCAAATGGTGAGTGCTTTGGCCGATGATGAGTTCGTTGTAGACATCAAGAACCATACAGCTGTAACTGCCGTCGCTGTTAGGGATTTCGACCGTCTCCAACGGATTCAATACTGCTTGCGAGGCATACCTGCCGATTGTAGTGAACAGGCCACAAATGTGTCTTTCAATGGTGTTGAACGGCGTTTCTGCAGATTCGATATCACTATACGGCTTATTGGTGAATGCGACCAATTCATAAGTTCCGAGCTTATTGGGCTTCGGGCCATTGCCATCAGGGTCGAGCAACTCCATGGTCGAAAAGCCGGTTCCGGGCAAATGGTTGGGAAAATAGTACATGTCTACCGCGCCGCCAGCTTCAAACGGAATAATTGCGTGGCCAACCATCGGACCCATTTCGTCCAGGGCCTTTTCAAGCCCGGCTTGTTTGAGTTGGTGATAGTCATTTTGTTCCTGCTCCGAAAACTCGCGCTTCGGCGGCTGGTTACCGAAAAATTTCCCTAAAAAACCCATAATTTAAGCATTAAGGATTTTTTCGGCCTTTTTGGCATAATTCCCAGACGGGAATTGCTGCAGGTAATTTGCCATGTAAGCGGGATTTTTTGACTGTTTGTATAAGACTTCATATGCTTCCCAGATGTTGTCTTGCGCCATGCCTGCGTCAAAACCGTTTTCGATGGACGACGTGTAGGCTTCAATTGCCCTTTGGTAATCGCCTAAGAAAAAGTGACACACCCCGATCTGATTGTCACAAGTTCCTTTCACACTTTGGTCTGGCGTTGCAATTTTTATGGCCTCGAACTCCACAAGCGCTTCGGCGTATTGCCCTTTTGGAACAAGTCGGCAGGCCTGGTTGAAACGGTTGTTGTAGGTCTGCTCATCCATTTTGTCGCGTAGCGCGTCTTGGATCTTTGCCATTTCATCCATTGACACATCGTTTGTGTGCGCGGTGAGGTTGTTGTTTTTTTTGAATAATTTATCAAATAGTCCCATAACTTTAGGTGTTGAAATAATAATGAATCGTTTGCCGATCCGGATTTTTGAAAATCGGCTCAGATTTACGACACGGCTTTTTAGTTCCCGAACCCCACAATTGCCATCGGGTTTCCAACGCCAACCGGGATTTTCACTAAACGTCTTTGTTTGACCGAAGATTTGTAAAACGACTTGCCGGCACATGATGCCTGTTCGGGCAAGCGCTTCTTCGCGGCAGTCAGGATTAGACTGGCATAAACCAGGTATGCCTTTGTATTGTAGAAATTCATTGATTTGATTTTGTAGGGTAAATCTATCGGTCGCGAATGTACGTCTATTTTATTGTCATAGACCAAAAAGCTTATTTTTTATTTTACAAATTCTGCCATCTTTCTCTTCGCCACGAAAAAGGCAAACAGCCCGGCAATGATTACGGGAATTCCGGTCATCAGGGCCAGCGTCGGTGTTTTCATGCCGCCATATAG
>JAEWLD010000311.1 GCA_023393485.1 Bacteroidota bacterium | reverse complement strand
TCGGCGGACAGAACAAAGTACCGCGGCTGTCAAATGACCGCATAATCGCCGACGCCTTGAAGAAATAAATATCGGCATCCCCAGCCGTTTGAATAATGAGATTGAAATGAAAAAAATAATCCTACTATTGCTACCTGCGTTTGCCCTGGCGCAGAAGACCAACGGCATCGTCCTGGATTCGGTGACCGAAAAGCCGATTCCGTACGTGAGTATTTGGATTGAAAATGAAGATACCAGCGCGATGGCAGACAGCCTCGGGCAATACTCGATCAAGACGACCAATGCGAACAAAACTTTGGTGTTTTCGGCAGCGGGTTACCACAACAAAAAAGCAAAGCTGCCTGAAACGCGCGGGCTTAAACTCAGGCCGATCGGTTTCCCTGAGTGCGCGCCACGGACCAAGAAGACCGAATCGGTGAGAATCGGAAATGATTATAACATCCGCCGAAGTGACCTGACATTTGGCAGCGAAGGCAAACCATGGATGCTCGCCCGTAAATTTGCAGCGCCCGCCAACCTTGAAAAAACACCTTTTTTGGACAAGGTTACCCTATACACAGATTGCCACAACAACAACATGAAACTGGCTTTGCGGTTTTTTAGCATCGACGAAAATGGACAACCCGGCCGGGAATTGACTGACAGGCTGGTGATTTTCAGGGTTGATAATGGCCGGGAGAACACGACCGTTGACCTATCATCGTACAATATTGCATTTCCAAAAAACGGAATTTTTGTAGCTGTTGCATGGCTTATCATCCCACAAAACGTAAAGCATTGGTATGACAAACGGCCAATGGCTTTTAAGGATTATGATCCGGGAGTTGGCGCGATGCCGGCCGATGAAAACTCAACCTGGGAATATAGTGGCGGCAGATGGGCTGAAATGAAAAGGTTTCCTGCAAAATATGACATGCGGTCATTTCGTGGCAAGTTTGCCGAAATCGCGATGCAGCTGACCCTGAGCAATTGATTCCGTTCAGTTAGAAATTCGCGGATATCCAATTCAATCTCAAGGTTTGACAACGCATTTAACAAATCCTGCGGGTTTCCCGTAATGGTTTTTCGATTCGTTTCGTAGGGATAAAGACCGGCCCCTTCCCTGAAGGTAAGTTACGTTTTTGGGCCGATTTAGATTACGGGAAAACCATACATTTCCAAGATATCGTCTAGCGCTTTTCTTCGAATGGATATTCAGCCGACCGCCGTCAATCGTTTTCCTTCCGTGCTTTCCGCCAAAGCCCGCTGAGGATAAAATAAAAAACATACATTTGCAGGTTAGAAAACAAAATGAATGAGAGAAATTAAGAATATTGTGCGTTCTCGGGCACAGGAATCATCCAGTGCAGTAGAAAAACTCTACATTACGATGCGACACCTTTTTAATCGCGGTTTCTATAAGCCGATGGGTGTTTCAGGCGAAACCTTACGCGAAGCACTTTTACAACTAAGACCAGAAATTTACGGCACGATTGCCGAAGAAAAAGTAGAATTAAATGGCCTTCTGTACGTTATTGAAAGGCTTCCGATTGGCATCGAGGAATGTCGGTTCATCAACCTGACTTCAGACGAAGGTTATTCCAAATCGCATTTCAAGCCGATCATTCCGCCAAAAAGACGACGGAATTGTTACCGCATTGACGACGAGCAAATGAACGTCGAGATCACACGCGGGCGTTCAGACATTTACGATATCCTGACGCATTTGACTTTCATTTTCATTGAGTCGCACAAAATCAAAAACCGCATTTTGCTCGATGAAAGCGGCGAAGTCTCGCGCGATTGGCAGAAGTTGGAGCAGGCAGTATTGCTCGGCAAAAAACTTCTGCAAGCCGATCGGGAAAAAGCGATTTCACACACGGCGAATATTCTTGGCCGCACGTTCGCTGAGGTTTCTGACATCTATGACAGTTTTGCCTCGGCAGACAAACCGGACCGTTTTCTCCACGTGATTTACTGGTTGGGCAAGCTTGCCGTTGAAGAAGTGCTTGAAAACAACAAACGGACAATCACGTTCAGCCCGATTTTGCGCGAACGTCTCGGCCATCATATCCACGGCGAAATCTGGGCGACGAACATCAAAGAAGTCTTGCGTGACAACGATTTGCTCGGTCGACCGATCCATATCATCAGCGCCAACATGCACAGTGTGATGAACTCGCTTTTTGCTACGCATGTCCTAAAGTCGAAGTTCAAAGACCAGGACGATTTTCATATTTACGAACAGCTCAGCAAGTCAGGCGCGAATGATCTGCGCGGCAAGGTCGAAACTTTTGCTTCGCAGGCCGGATTGATTTCATTGCCGGACGCATCGGGTACGAACATCGATGTGCAAATCATCGACACCGCCAAAATCGACTGGAAAAAATCGGCATTCCCGAAAGCCAATGTAGGCGATGCAAAACCTGTGATCATTGTAATGGATTACGCCTTCGGCGAACAGGCCTATGAAACCATCGACGAGTTATTGAAACCGTTCCAGGAGTCAAAAGACAAAAAGACATTTTTAGACGTCGTTTCGGTTTCGATCATGGGCAAAGCCGGAATTCTTGGAGAAGGCGGAAAAGGCGACATCATGATTCCATCGGCGCACATCAACGAAGGCACCGGCGACAATTACCCTTTTGAAAACGAGCTCAAGGCCGAGATGTTTGAAGGCCACGGCATTCCGGTTTATGCCGGCCCGATGGTGACCGTGCTCGGCACATCGCTTCAAAATCGCGATTTGCTGCAATTCTTTAACCGCTCGACCTGGGGCGTGAT
>JAEWLD010000151.1 GCA_023393485.1 Bacteroidota bacterium | reverse complement strand
GCACTTTACCGATGGCAATTGCTTATGCGCAGTATATTCTTTGCGGCAATTCGGGCAGCGAAAATGAAGGCGGCAACGAAAGCTGCAATCTCAAATTCGGCCATTTGTCGCATCCCGATCTTCATTTTGTGTATCCGACAGTATCGACCGAAGATGTAAAATCCAAACCAAAAAGCGCAGATTTCCTAGCCGATTGGCGTGAATTCGTCACCAAAAACCCTTACGGCGGACTGTTTGACTGGTACCAAATGCTCGGCGTGGCAAACAAACAGGGACTGATCCGCGTTGAAGATGCGCAGGAAGTACTCAAGTCTTTGGCGCTGAAATCGTTCGAAGGCGGCTACAAAATCATGATTGTCTGGATGGCCGACAAAATGAACATGGAAGCCGCGAACAAACTGCTGAAAATCATTGAAGAACCGCCTGCAAAAACAGTTTTTATCCTGATCACCGAAAATGAACAGGACATCATCGGCACGATCAGGTCGCGCTGCCAGGTTTTGAATTTCAATCGGCTGCACGAAAATTCGATAGCCGAAGCGCTCGTTTCACGTGAAGGCGTTGAATCGAGGAAAGCCAAGAATATCGCCCATCAATCACAGGGAAATTACAACAAAGCGCTGCATCTGCTGCATGAAGACGGCGAAGATACACCGTTTGAAGAGTGGTTTGTTCAATGGGTCCGCGCTGCGTTCCGGGCCAAAGGCAATGCATCGGCGATCAATGACTTGATTTCGTGGAGCGAAAAAATTGCGGCGCTCGGCCGTGAAACGCAAAAGAAATTTCTCGAATATTGCATTGACATGTTCCGCCAGACGTTGCTTTTGAATTACCAAGTGACCAGCCTGGTTTACATGGAGCCAAAAATCGATAAATTTAAACTGGAGAATTTCGCGCCGTTTGTACACGGAAACAACATTCAGGACATTTTCAAGGAATTGTCGGACGCGATGTATCACATCGAGCGCAACGGCAACGCCAAGATCATCCTGACCGATTTGTCTATCAAACTCACGCGTTTAATCCATAAAAAATAGCGTATGAATATCGCCTCAATTCTGATTCTCGCTTTTCTGGCCGTGACATTCCTACAATCCGGCTACGACAAGGTCGCTGACTGGAAGGGCAACGTCGAGTGGTTGAAAGATCATTTCTCAAAGACGATTTTGCGCAATAATGTACCTGAAGCGCTATTTATTATTCTCGCACTTGAGCTTGCATCCGGTATACTTTGCAGTGTCGGCGTGATTGAATTGCTCGTCACGCGCGAACACATGTACGGCTATTACGGCGCACTCTTTTCCTGCATCGCACTGATTCTTTTGCTTTTCGGGCAACGGATCGCCAAGGATTACGACGGGGCGCGGACCATCGCGATTTATTTCATTCCGGCAGTGATGGCCGTATATTGGTTAGCTTAGGCTGGCTTTGAACAATTTAAGTTCGTCCCATGTAAATTCGTCGCCGTATTTTTCCTTGAGCGGATTGAGCGTTTCCTGGTCGTAACCTACAAACGCGCGCGCCAGGGCAATGATTTTGTCTTCAGGCAAAACGTCGCGGATGCTGATTTGTTTTATCGCAATCAGCTTGGCTAAATGCGTCGATATGGTTTGCGCCGTCAGTTTTCGCTCTTTCGCGATTTCCTTGATCGTGAGGTTTTGCTGCCAGAGTTCAAAAGTTTCCTCGACAGTTGATTTTTTCGGCTCTTTCCTGCCTTTTTTCTTCGCGTACCGGTTTTCGGAAATATCGTCTTCGATCAATTCTGCATGTTGCTCGAGAAAAAGTGCGCGAACCGTATCGAGTTTTCGCTGTTTATAGGTTTTGATCGCATCGGTCACGAGATTTTCCTTGCAGATTTCCTCTCCGGCAACGACAATTTCTGTCAATCGCTTGGCGCGCAAGAGTTTAAGTACGGCTTTGATTTGCATTTCTTCGAGCGTAACCAATTCCTCATAGAACGCTTTGGCTTTTTTGAGCCGCGATACTTCCGCGAGTTTGGTCAGGATTTGCGTCGCCAGACTATCGAGCGGTGCAATGAAATAATCGTGCGCGGCAGCCACGCGTTGGGCGACGAATGCGGCGTCAAACTCCTCGACCGAAAACAACCGATCGAGTTGCAACAGGAATTTTCCAGACGGTTCGATCAGCGCAGCGATCGCATCAGCCTGTTGTTTGGCCCACGATTGATGTTTGGACTTTACAGATTTGCCGCCTTCATCGCTGTGGCTGAATGCGTGATTTCGCCATTGCTGCGCCAATTCCTTCCACGTGAAACTGTCTTTAAGCGACTGATGGATGAAACGTCGCGTTTGCAGCTGAAGCGCATTTTCAAGATTTCCCGCGTCGGCTTTCTGCTCGGCGTAGCGCATGACTTCCTCGTCGCTAGCAATGCCTTTCATCTGTAGCGGAGAAAGCAAAATAAGGCCGTTTAACGAGCGCAAACGCGAAAAAGCAACGTAGGCCTGCCCGGGCGCGAAAACATCCGACACATCGATTGCAGCTTTGTCAAATGTCAAACCCTGACTTTTGTGGACCGTGATTGCCCATGCGAGCTTGATCGGGTAATGGACGAACGTCCCGAGGATTTCCTCCTTGATTTCCTTGGTTACATCGTCAACGTAGTAGCGGATATTTCGCCATTCGTAACGATCAACTTCGATGGTTTTGTCTTCGTCCGGAAAATAGACCAGGATTTCATTTGGCGAGAGCGATTTGATCGTGCCGGTTTTTCCGTTGAAATAATTCCTTTCTGCCGACAAATCATTTTTGACAAACATGATTTGTGCGCCTTCCTTGAGAACGAGCGCTTCATCAACAGGAAATATTTTATCGGGGAAATCGCCTGTGATTTCGGCGTAAAAAGTCACCGATTCCTCATTGAGATTGCCCAGTGCGCGTGCATTGATCGCGTCTGCCTTGGCGTTGTGCGTAGTCAGCACGATATAACCCGGATGGCTTTCGACATCAAACCCGGGTTTAGTGAAACTGTTGAGCGTTTCAACATCGGCGGCCGTTATTTTATTGTTTCTCAGGTTGTTGAGTATCGCGATGAAACGGTCGTCAGACTGGCGGTAAATCTTTGAAAGCTCGATATAAATCGGCGGACTTTGCGCAACGGCGAGCGCGTGGAAGAAAAATATCCCGCGATAGTACTTACGCAACACTTTCCATTCTTCATTTTTGACCACGGGCGGCAATTGCAGCAAATCGCCGATAAACAAAACCTGGACGCCGCCAAAAGGCAATTTATTCTTGCGGACCGATTGCAGCATGAATTCCATTGCGTCAAGCAAATCTGCGCGGAGCATGCTGACCTCGTCAATCACGAGCAATTCCATATTACGGATCACGGCGAGCTTCTGTGCCGACTGTTTGAAATGGCCGCGCAACGTGTCACGGGTTTCAAACCGCGCCTGGCCATTCAGCTCAAAGTGCACTTTTTGTTCGGGGATAAATGAGGCGAGCGGCAACTGGAACATCGAATGTATCGTAACGCCGCCGGCATTCAAAGCCGCAATTCCGGTGGGCGCAACAACGACCGTATTTTTGTGCGTCGTCCGGATAATTTCGCGCAACAACGTGGTTTTGCCAGTACCGGCTTGGCCCGTCAGGAAAATTGACTGATTGGTTTGGTTGATGAATCGCAAGACATAAGCGGCAGCATCCAAATGGGCATTCATTGGCTGGAATTTAAGCTTATAAAAATAAAAAACCTTCATCGGTATGATGAAGGTTTTCCCGTAATTTTTCTAAAAGAAATTATTTCGCGGCCGGAGCGGCTTCTTCTTTTTTGCCTTCAGACGCGTATTTGTCATTGAGCAATTTGATGATGTCTTTTGTAATGTCGTATTGGTCTTTCGCATAAAGAATGCTTACAGCTTCACCGGTTCCGTAGATATAATCATATCCTTTTTCCTTGCCGTAATCCTTGATGAATTGCTTGGCCTTTTTGACAAGCGTATCCATTTCCTTACCGCTTTCCGATTGCAATTGTTGCAGCAACGCATCCTGCTCATAGCGCAATTCCTGCTCTCTTTTAGCCAATTCGGCACCTTTCTGTTGCGCCCAGGCTTGCCCGTTGGCTTGGGCATTCGTACGAAAACTTTGCGCTTCTGCCTGAAAACGCGCAACTTTGTCCTGAAGGCCTTTGCCGAGTTCCTGTGATTTTGCTTTGTATTTCGCCTCGATATCTTTAGCGGCAGTATATTCGTCCATCAATTTAGACGTGTCCACATACGCGGTTTTAACTACGGCAGCTTCGGTTGTTTTGTTGCATGAGACGACTGCAAGTGCCAAGACAGCAGCCACGATTATTTTCTTCATTTGTTTGATTTTTAATGAGCGCAAAAGTATAAATTTTTAATATCGGAAACGCTAATTTTTTCTTGTTATTTGTTGGCGATGATATAAATATGCGACGAATACTCGCCGGTCTTTGCGCCTTTTATGTTTGACTGTAAGCCAATCCAAAGCGCTTTTGGATAATTCATTCGTCCGGTTTTGTATTTTTCAGACAGCAGACTCACGTAAAACGAATCGAATTTCATCGGCAGAATTCGCTCTACAATCATGTTTTCGCGCGCGAAAAGCTTTGAAACCGCAGTCTTTGAAAAATGCCAAAGATGTCTCGGAACATCAAACGCAGCCCAATATCCGCCGTAATATTTAGCGTCATAGGAGTTGAAATTCGGTACGGCGACAATTAATTTCCCTTTTGGTTTCAAAAGCCGCTTTAACTCGCGAATTTGCGTTTCTGGATCGGGCACGTGTTCCAGGACATGCCACATCGTAATTACATCGAAAGACTGATCGGAAAAATCTGCAGTATTTTCAAGCAATAAAACTTCTTTGGATGCCGCTATATTTCGCGCTTTTTCATTGGGTTCGCTTCCGCTGACATGCCAACCTGAATTCTTAGCCGCGTTTAAAAAATCACCTGTCCCGGCGCCAATGTCCAGCAATTTCCCTTTTTCGGGCTGTAGGTTTTCGATTAGATGGATTTTGTTTTTTAGCGCAATGTTCTTCACGAAATGATATGCATTTTCAAATACCGACCGTTTGCCGTCGGTATGTGAAATATAATCATCGCTCTCATAATAGCGTGGTAAATCGATTTCATTTGGCCGGGGAAAGGTTGCCAACAAATCTAAAGATGTATCACGGTAGAGCTCAAAATTTTCTTTTGAAACCGAATAGTCTTTGATGGGCAAAAAAAGTTCGTCTTGGTTGAAATTCATCATCAGAAGTAAATTATCGTCGCAAGTCTTTGATACGACAGCGTTTGAACTGGTCGTTTCACGTGAAACTAACGACCCATATAGATCAATAATACAGAAATGTCGCTCGGCGAAACGCCACTGATCCGCGAGGCTTGTGAAATTGTCACCGGACGAATTTTCTTGAACTTTTCCTTCGCTTCATAGGAAAGCGACTTGATTTTGTCATAATCAAAATGTTCGGGGATTTTCACGTCTTCAAGTCGGGTGAGCTTATCTGCATTGTTTCGTTCCTTTTCTATATAGCCCGAATATTTGACCTGAACATACGCTTGTTCCAAAGTTTCTTCATCGAGTGCGCGCTCATCAACATAATCTTTGACTTGCCCAAACCTGAGTATGTCGTCGAGATCAATTTGCGGGCGCGAAAAAATCTTGAACATTTTATCGTTTTGCGCCATCGGAGCCGACTCTTTGCTTTCTAAAATCGGATTTGCCTCTTCTGTAGTCACACTGGTTTCCTTAAAAAACTCCACCATCGCTTCAGATTCGCGGAGCTTATGCTCCATTCTTCGCATTCTTTGGTCAGACGCCAAGCCAATCGCATGTGACAGCGGCGTTAGCCGGAAATCTGCGTTGTCTTGCCGCAATAACGTCCGGTATTCGGCGCGTGAGGTAAACATTCTGTAGGGTTCTTCGGTTCCTTTGGTAATCAGATCGTCGATCAATACGCCAATATAAGCTTCATCGCGTTTCAAAATGAAAGGATCTTTGTCATGTACTTTCAAGTGTGCGTTGATTCCTGCCATCAAACCCTGCGAAGCTGCTTCTTCATATCCGGTCGTTCCATTGATTTGCCCGGCAAAAAACAACCCTTCAACAAGCTTGGTTTCGAGCGAATGTTTAAGCTGCACTGGCGGAAAATAATCATATTCGATTGCATAACCCGGACGGAAAAACTTGACGTTTTCAAATCCTGCAACAGAACGGAGCGCTCTAAACTGCACATCTTCGGGAAGCGATGTCGAAAAACCGTTGACGTAAACCTCGACGGTGTTCCAACCTTCGGGCTCAACAAACAGTTGATGCCGTTCTTTATCTGCGAATCGGTTGATTTTGTCTTCTATCGAAGGGCAATATCGCGGGCCAAGGCTTTTGATACGCCCATTGAACATCGGCGAACGATCAAAACCTTCACGCAAAATATCATGGACTTCCAACGAAGTATATGTCATGTGACACGATTTCTGATGGACGAGCGGACTGGTTTGGTCGGAATACGAAAATTTCGCAGGCTTTGCATCACCTTTTTCCTCGTGCATTTTTGAGTAATCGAGTGAACGGCCGTCAACCCGCGGCGGCGTACCGGTTTTCATTCGCCCAGATTCAAAGCCGACATTGACCAAATCTTCGGTAATTCCATAAGCCGCGCTCTCGCCTGCCCTGCCGCCGCCGAATTGCTTTTCGCCGATATGGATCAGCCCGTTCAGAAATGTCCCATTGGTTAGCACTACTGCTTTTGCCCGAATTTCAACGCCTAGCGACGTTTTGATTCCTTTGATTTTTCCGCTTTCGATAACCAGGCCGCGAACCATTTCCTGATAAAAATCAAGATTTGCCGTACGCTCGAGCATTAATCGCCACTCTTCGGCGAAACGCATACGGTCACTTTGAACGCGTGGCGACCACATTGCCGGACCTTTTGACTTGTTGAGCATTTTGAATTGGATGGCCGTCTTGTCTGAAACAATTCCGGAATATCCGCCAAGCGCATCGATTTCTCGCACAATCTGACCTTTGGCAATACCGCCCATTGCCGGGTTACACGACATCTGTGCGATATTTTGCAGGCTCATTGTGACCAATAGCGTTTTCGAACCCATATTGGCAGCCGCAGCCGCGGCTTCAGAACCCGCATGGCCGGCCCCGACTACAATAACATCATATATGTTTTCAAACATGCTCATTGTTCCACGTGAAACATTTAAAATAGTTCCATCTTTTCTTCTTCCTTTTGACGCATTATTTTCTCATCGGATTCGGTTTTGTCTTTATAGCCCGCGTAATGCAGAATACCGTGTGCCATTACACGTAGCAACTCTTGGTCGAATAAGACATTGAAGTCGGCGGCGTTTTCCTTAACTCTTTCGATAGAAATAAAAATATCGCCATGTAGCTCATTTCCTACAGAATAGTCGAAACTGATGATGTCTGTCAAGTCGTCATGGTTTAAATATTCGACGTTGATTTTGTGTAAATATTCGTCGTCGCAGAAGATGTAATTAATCTCTCCTTCCTTTTTGTTTTCTGATTGAATGATGCGGGAAACCCAGCCGGCATAACGGTTTTCGTCTGCCAAAGCAAAATCAGTCTCGTAATTGAAATGAATCATTCCTTAAAGTATTCCTGAACCTTCTGGTTATAATTTGGGCGCAAAGGTAAGCTTTGGCGGTTTAATATTTCAATGCTGTTCAGATAATCCTGCAAAGCCGCCGGAAGTGCATTGGATTTGTTTTGATATTCTTTTTTATTGGTTTCTGACTGGCGCTTCTTCTCTTCGCCTTGCTGCTGGATCGCTTTTTCCAGTTTAAGCAGTTCGTATTTGAGGTTCATCGCCTTTTGCAATACGTCATTGTTGAAACCTTTGTTTAGCAATTGTTTTTCTATTTGCTTCATTTGGTCTATTGCATTCTGGCCGTTTCCGCCCATGCCATGCTTGTTGAGTTCATTTTGCAAGGCTTCACGAAGTTGCTTCTGCTCGCGGTAGATTTCCATGATATCGCGGGCGTCACCTTCGCCATCCTGGCCGTTTTCGCCGCCTTCGCCTTGCTGGTTGCCTTTTCCATTTTGGCCTTGTCCGGATTGTCCGGGTTTTTTGCCGCCGGTTTGACCGGGCTTATCGCTGTCTCCCGGTTTTTGGCCTTCGCCCGGCTTATCGCCTTTTTGCTTGCCTTGCATTTTCTTGCCGAGGCCTTCCTGTTTTTTGATGATATCCGGCAACTGCATATCGCCCTGGCCTTGGCCTGGCTTGGGTTTGCCCATTCCGGCGCCCGAAAGCTGCATTTGCATGCTGTTCATCGTATTGGCCAGGAAATCAGCAAGTTTGTTGGCCGAGGTAATGGTGTATTGTTGGTGCGAAATGCCTTTAGGAACCTGAGATTCAACCATTGATTCAAGCGCCTTGTCAATGTTGTAATGCACGTTGCCGATTTCCTTAGTGACATCTTCAGCGATTTTCGGGTTGCGCAAAGACAATGCGAACAAACTGTCATCAACATGTTTGAACTGCTGCTTCAAATCTTGTTGGATCTTAAGGTTTTTATTGAACGACGGCGAGCTGCGCTTCAAGCCTTTAAACTGTCCCATCAGGTCTTCCTGCGAAAACGAAAAAGCGAGCAGATTGTCCAGAATCTGACGCAGCATTTTCACGTCTTCTTCCATCTGTTCCATTTCGCCGGCTTCCATGCTTTCCTGCATTGACTGGCTCATTTCCTTCATTTGCTTCGCTGCGCTTTTCTGTTTTGGCCTGGCTTTGTCTTTATTGTCTTTTTTAAGCTCATCTGAGGCTTTTTTCATGTCCTGGTCGATGTTCTTCTCCTTGTTTTCGTTATCCGGCAATTCAAGCGGTGACTTGAGTTCCTTGTTTTCCTTTTCAAGCGCGTCGAGTTCTTGCTGGATTTTATCGAATTCCTTGTTGATTTCCTCTTGCGCGTCGGTGTTATTTTCCTTGCCTTTTTCCGAAAGCTCTTCCTGTTTGTCACCAAGTTTGTCAAGTTTGTCGGCAATCTGTTCGGCTTTTTTCTCAACGTAGTAACGCTTGGTCAATTCTACCAACTGTTCGAGCGTTTTAGTTTGGTTTTTGGCGTTTTGCTTGAATTTTTCGATTTTATCAAACAGTTCCTCATTCTGGATTTTATCGTTAAGCTCTTTGAGTTCGTCAAGCAGCTTCTGGTTTTTCTCGAGATCTTTCTCAGACTTTTCGAGGCGTTTCTGAAGCTCTTCCTTAAACTCATCTTTTTTCTCAGGGTTGAATTTCTCGAGATTATCTTCCATTTTCTTTGAGAACTCCTTCATCATTTCATCCTGTTGTTTTTGGCGCTTGATGAACTCGTTGACTTTTTGTTGGTCTTTAAACTCAAGGCTTGATTTTTCTTTGCCGAGCTTTTCGAGCTTTTCCATTTCAGAAATCTGCTTATCCTGATTCTGCAACGATTTCTGCATCGAATTGATGTTGTCATTCTGTTGCTGGAGATCGGCATCCTGCTTTTCCTGATCGGTTTCGATGCGATTCGAGAACACCGACGATTTCGCGCTCTTGAAGCCATGCGGCGCGTCATTGTCATACACTTCAAAATAATATTCGTATGAAACGCCCTGCTCAACCGGCAATGTTGAGGGAAACGCAAAAACAAACTGGTCAAACACGTCTTTCTTCACCGGCAAATTGTAGCGTTTGGCAGCGTTTGGCTGGTCTTTCGGATAATAAACGACTTGCAGTCTAGACAGCCCATAATCGTCTGAGATTTTACCCAAAACATAGTTTTTCTCAGTCTTTAAACTGTCTGGCGCATGACCGACGTCGATTGTCGGGAATTGGTCTTTGATCACTGAAATCCGGTAATTGAGCTTTTCGTAATTGGTGACTTTGTCGTTCGATGTACGAATCTGATATTCAGTATTTTGCGAAATATGACGCGATAACGTGAAACGATTTTCATCGCGGACAAACGCAACGGTCGACGCCGCGTCTGTCCAATCCACTTTCTCGGTGGCGTTGGTATTCATCCGCCAGGTTACGGTTGTGCCTTCGGGAATAATTGCGTTTCCTGTGCCTTTGATCGCTTCCGATTTGCGATTGAGATAACCCGGAAAACGCAGCGCCATTTCAAAGTTTGCAATCGATGGAACGGCAACTACCGCCAACTCATATTCATGCGATTCTACATCATTGGCTTCAACGTGGAAAACCACATTCCGCGCAGGTTTCGGGATTCGGTAGGTAAATTCCCCGGGTTTGCCGCTTTCCATGAAATAGCTTTCATCACCTATGAAAATCATCGCGTTTTCAGGAACGATTCGGCCTTCGGTCTTCACTTTCAGGACAAAATCCTTGTTCTGTTCGGTCTGAAGCTTATCGTTGGCCACAACAAATTTGAACGGCGCCGGAGGCAGGAATTGCCGGTTGTAATTGACCACACGGTTAAGACTTTGCGAAATCAGGCCGCTGTTGCCCGACACGTAAAAGAAAATGAATAGCAAAATCGGGATAATCGCAAGCGGAAGATATTTCTTGTTCTTGCCAAAGTTGATTGCATTGGTAAAAGGAACGGGCTGTAAAGCGGAAGCCTTTTGCTCAATCGACGCCAGGAGCAACTCAGATTTATTCGAATCATTAGACAATTGGAGGAAATTGGTCAGCTTGTCATTGACTTCGTTAAAATGGCTTCCGATAATTTTCGACGCCTGTTCGTACCCGATACCTTTTTGCAGCCTGAACAATTTGGTAAGCGGAAAAACGATATATCGAATCAAAAGAAACAGTTCTACGGCGATAAACATCCAGAACAACGCAGTTCTTCCGGCCGGTTTCAGCCACAGGAAATACTCCACAAAAAGCGTGAACAGAAAATAAATCAGCCCAAGCCCGACAAAGAAAATCGCGCCGCGCAAGAGTTCGTTCGTATAATATTTCCTGATAAAAGCCTCAAGCTTCTCGTAAATGACTGTAGCTCTTTCCACAAACCTTTTTTTATAACCGCTAAAGGTAACGTTTTAAAATGTTAAAAAAACTTCAAATGTTGGTTGGTCGCTGGTCGTTGGTCGTTGGTCGTTGGTCGTTGGTCGTTTGACGTTTGACGTTCGACGTTCGACATTCAACGCTCTTCGTTCATCTAAACTTCATACCTTTGCACAAACTTCTCAAAATG
>JAEWLD010000137.1 GCA_023393485.1 Bacteroidota bacterium | reverse complement strand
GTATTCTGCAGACGGTACGGTGTCTGACGTCTACTTTCACTCAAACGGGGATTACGAACAGAATTTTGTCTGGAACGGAACCAACATCGGTTCAACCGGAAATTGGGAATGGATCAACGAGGACGCTGGCACAATCCATCTGTATAATCTTGTAGGCAATGCGGTTACCGAAGCCCAAATCAAAGTGAGCGGACTCACCGCGCATACAGTGAGCTTGAAACAATCGGTTGATGAAGGCGAAACATGGTCGCCGGCTGCCGATTTCGTAGATACCGACAATTAACAACGCCAATAAAAAAATGAAAGCCTGCAAAATCGCAGGCTTTTTTTTTGGACGGCCGAAATAATTTACCCACGAGTGATTTGGCTAAAAGTTTACTGTACTAATCGGCATCAACGAGTGATTTGCGCCGTAGTTGTACTGTTTTATCTGGTTGCTGCCGACAGCTATCAAATGCGTCGATAGCGGGATTACATCGGTTACATTGACGTTATAGCTGTTCTCGAGTTCAAGCCCGGCCGGATTGCCCGTATCAAAAACCTTGAGCCCGTTGGACCCGCAGCAGACATATAGCGAATTGTCCCGATAACCCAAGCCATACGGCTGGTCCAGCAAATAAGTCGAGGTCAAAACCGGGTTTGTAATATCCGTGATGTCGATGACGTTGACCTGATCCTGAATCGCGCCGCACGAATTGCCTCCGCGAACCGTGATGTAAGCCGTGTTGCTGTCAACTACGACAGGATCGCAAGCGGTCGCATGCGAAAATCCCGATACGAAGAACGGATTGAACTCATCGGTGGCATCAACCACATAGATGCCGCTGGTTGCCCCGACAAACAGAAAATCCTTTTGCCTGAACAGCGTTTCAAACTGGCCGCCGCCAAGCCAGAAATACATCTGCACAGATTTGTCAAAATAGGTTTCAGCGGGTTCCGAAATATTGAAAACATTCAACTGATACGGGTCAGTCGTGTAAAGCGCATTATCGTTAATCTGGAATTTCGCATATGAGCCGCCGAATCCGACCACACCGGCCGCCGATGAATTGAAACTGGCAAGCGCGTCTTCTGCCATCAGCAAGTTTTCTCCTTCTGGCCTTGCGCGCCTTTCCAATGCATAACCCGTAACGATTTCGCCTTCCTGCGGATAAATTTGCCAATCATAGAATTCGGCATCGTCAGGATATGCGGGATAAAACTGAATGGCGTTCTGCAGGGTTTTGACCAGCGTGATGTTGTTGATATTTGAAATGTCGAACACCAGCAAATCGACAAAATTGTCGGCATACAGGAAATTGTCTTTCACCGCGATGTCATGAACACCCGGAATATTGATAAACGCCATGTTCATCGGTACGGCCGGGTTGTGATTGTTGAAAATGTGGACGCCGGATTCCTGCGCGATGTAGAAAAGCATGTCTGCCGCGACGTAAATCTTGCCATCTGAATTGGTTTGCTGCGGCGCTTCAACGCGTATGCCGGCGCGCAAAGTCTCCAGTGACTCGATGGTCGGAACAGCAAAAAGAGCAGTATCTTGCGGGGCGTCGTCCTTATCACACGCTGCGAAAAGCATGATGACAAAGGTTGCTAGTGTAATTTTTAGTATTTTCATAAGTGATTGATTGGTTGACTGTTATCAAATTTACATAAAAGATTGATGCGGTAAATTGGAACAGGTTGCGTATTTTTAACTTAAAAAAATGGGGAAACTCCAAACCGGCACGAGCATCTTCACGACAATGTCAAAAATGGCCGCCGAGCACAACGCGATCAATCTATCACAAGGTTTCCCGAACTTCCCAATTGACCCGCGGCTGGTCGGAATCGTATCGCGGGTCGCCAAGGAAAATGTCCATCAATACATGCCGAGCACCGGATATTTGCCGCTACTAGGAAAAATCGCAACGTTAGTTGCCCGAAGCTATGGCCGAATGCTTGATCCCAACTCGGAAATTCTGGTTACCGCCGGTGCAATACAGGGCATTTTTACCACAATCCAGGCTTTGATAAATCCGGGCGATGAAGTCATTATCCTTGATCCGGCGTACGATTGCTACGACGCGCCGATTGTGCTATGCGGCGCAAAACCCATCCACGTTGCGCTATTCGATGATTTTTCACCCGATTGGCCTGCAATTGCAGATTCGATTGACGAAAAGACGCGGATGATCATCATCAACAATCCGCACAACCCGTCGGGGAAGACCTGGACCGAACACGACTTTACCAAACTGGAAAGTTTACTCGAAAACCGTTCTGAAATCATGGTTTTGTCTGATGAAGTGTACGAATTCATCACCTTCGAAAACCGCCATATTGCGGTAAACGGAAGGCCAAAATTGCGCGACCGGAGCATTGTTGTCTCATCGTTTGGGAAATCATTTCACATCACAGGCTGGAAAATCGGCTACCTGGTTGCACCCGGGATACTGATGGCCGAAATCAAAAAAGTGCACCAATTCCTGGTTTTCAGTGTCAATAGCATTGCACAGGCGGCGATTGCCGAATATTTGGATCTAGCCGACCTTTCCGGGTTGGGTGAATTCTATAAATCAAAGCGCGACCGTTTCCGTGAGTTGATGGCCGGAAACGGGTTTGAGCTCTTGCCGTGTGAAGGTTCGTATTTTCAAATTGCGTCATATTCAGACATCAGCAATGAAAGCGATATTGATTTTACAAAGCGGCTCGTGATTGAAAAAGGCGTGGCTGCGATACCGCTTTCGGTGTTTTACGAGTCAGAAAAGGACAATAAATTAGTCCGTTTTTGTTTTGCGAAAGACGATGCGACGCTCGAAAAAGCCGCGAAAAGGCTACGATTTTAAAATTTTTCATAAAATTCCATCCAAAATATTTGCGTAACTAAACGGTTACATATATATTTGTAACTGATTGGTTACATAAAGCCTCGTGCGTAGCACATACACCAGTCCGCGTGAGGGATAAAAACGGAAATCCCGCAGCGAGGCACGAGCGAGGAATTGCAGTGGATAGCCCGGCTGCGGCGAGCACACAAAATGTTTGATGGGGCGAGCAAAATGCGATTAGCTTTTTGCGAGCCAAGTAATCAGTTTCCTGCAAGGCGCAGCAACGCCCAATAAATTAAACGTAAAAATATGAACACAGTAATCGTTGAAAAGACCTATGAAGCGCCGATTGCCCGCGTCTGGCAAGCGCTGACAGACAAATCCCAAATGAAACAATGGTATTTTGATGTTTCCGATTTTAAGCCCGAGCCCGGATTTAAATTTGAATTTATCGGTGGCGATGAAAACGTCAAATACCGCCATTTGTGTGAAGTGGTTGAAGCCGATAAGCCGCATAAGCTATCGTATACATGGCAATACGAAAACATTGAAGGCGTCAGCCTGGTTGCGATCGAACTCTCTGCCGAAGCCGAAAACCGCACGCATGTCAAGCTGACTCATTCGGGACTCGACTTTAAAACTGACGACAAAAACTTTATGCCATCGAGCTTCAATGCGGGCTGGAATTACATTTTGGGGCAATCGCTTCAAAATTTTGTCGAAAAAACAGACCAATCAAAATGATGAGAAGAGATGTTTTCCAGGCCATCGCAGACCCGACGCGCCGCGATATCATTGCGATGCTCGCCGGAAAATCGATGAATTTAAATACCGTCGCCGACCGCTTTGACATCAGCCGGCCCGCGATTTCAAAACACATTAAAATTTTAACCGAATGCGGACTGATTGCCATCCGCCGGCAGGGACGCGAACGCTATTGTGAACCCAAACTCGAAAAACTCGCCGAGGTTTCGGCGTTCGTCGAGCAATACCGGAAATTTTGGACGACAAAACTCGACGCATTGGACAAATTTCTACAGGAAGATAAAAACCAATCATAACTAAATTTTTAAATCATGGAAATTACCACACAAGCACCGCTCGTCATTGAGCGCACGTATGACGCCCCGGTAAACAAAGTTTGGCAGGCGCTTACAGACAAGGAACAAATGAAACATTGGTATTTTGACATTCCGGATTTCAAGGCCGAGCTCGGCGCCGAGTTTACTTTTGAAGCCGGATGCTGCGGTGACCACAGCTTTGTACAATCCTGCAAGATAACCGAACTCGTACCGAACAAAAAAATCGCTTATA
>JAEWLD010000296.1 GCA_023393485.1 Bacteroidota bacterium | reverse complement strand
GTGGGAGGTTTTCCTGGTAGATAAACTAGCGTTTTCATGGGATGAGGTTCACGATGTTGCCGAGCAGCTTGAACACATAAAATCCGAACAGCTGACCAACCGGCTTGACGAATTTCTCGGCTTCCCGACAGAAGATCCGCACGGCGATCCGATTCCCGATGCGGCCGGACTTGTCAACACAATAGAGAAACAGTTGTTGTCAGAACTAGGCGAAACCCAATCGGGGATTTGCGTCGGCGTTAAAGACACTTCCTCGGAATTCCTGAAATATCTCGACAAGAACGGGATTGCTTTGGGTTCTCGCATACAGGTCGTCGCGCGCGAGAGCTTTGACTTGTCATTGAGGATTAAAGTTGACGGGCGAGAACTTCCGATTTCGAATAAAATTGCCGGAAACCTCTTTGTACGGCTGGTCTAGTGACAGCCGCAATCTGTGTCGCAGCCGTTTTTCTTCTTTTTGCCTTTAAAAAAGAATTTTTTGACAAGAAAAGCGACTGCCGCCGCAAGGACGATATAAGCGATGATTTCCTGTATCATAAGTAAAGTCCGCCTCCAACGGATACGAAATTATAAGTCGGCGTCGCCAATTTCAAATGCTCAAAACCAAGCGTCGCGTAGAACTGCCGGCGATGGAAACGCCCGTAGAATTCGTACGAATTTATCGGCTGCATATTGATTTTGCTCCATTTGGCCGAAGCCGAGAAACTGATTTTCTTACCTGCGAAATAGTCGGCAGACAAACCGTAGCAGAAACCGGCCTTTCGGACTTCGGTCCCTACATAACTGACGCCGAGATTCCAGCCCAAATTGAATTTTTCCAATCTGATGCGGTCATAGCACAGATTCACATGCATTAACGCAAGCCGGTCGCCGGTATTGTCTATCCGTCGCTCAAAAAGCTCGCGATAATCTGCCTGCAGATAAAAATACTGGAACGGACGTATCTTGACTTTCATATGATTGCCCAACAGATTATTGCTGTTGTATAAAAACTGATCTTCAAAATCAATCCAAAATTGCCTTCTCGCTATGCTGTCGTCACTGTAATTACCTGCTTTTTCAATCGCGTACGGATAAGGCGAAACCTGATTGTACAAATGCTCCTCATTCCGATAATCGCCGATCAGGCCGTATTTGAAAACGCCGCCGATAATGTTGACGAAAAGTTCAAAGAAAAATCCGGGTTCTTCATCGTTTCCGGAACTGTCTTTTGAACTTTGAGAAGTTGAAGACGACGTTCGTGAATGGCCGGAGCCTTTGCCCAACTCGTCTTTTGTCCGTTCAACTTTCTGCGCTGAAACGGCAACCGAAAACAAAAAGAACACGACAGTCGTTTTTCGTATCATTTAAGCAATTGATAAGCAAGCAGCGCAACGACATACGCAAAGCTGCTCATAAATACCAACTGTATCGCCGGCCATTTCCAGCCGTTGGTTTCCTTCTTGACGATTGCAAGCGTACTCGCGCACTGCATTGCGAAGGCATAAAACAGCAATAGCGATATGCCGGTGGCGAAATTGAACACTTTGTGGCCGTCGGCGCCAATTTCCGATGCCATTTTTTCCTTGATCGTGTTTTCATTGTCAGCATCGCCGACACTGTAAATCGTGGCGAGCGTCCCGACAAAAACTTCGCGCGCCGCAAAAGACGACAACACCGCAATGCCGATTTTCCAATCATAACCGAGCGGTTTGATCGCAGGTTCAATGGCGCGGCCCATCATCCCGATATATGAATTTTCTAGTTTATACGACGCAACCAATTCTTCAAAATGTTCTGGTGTGGTTGCTGGCGCTTCGGCCAATACGTTGGCTTCGGCATTGTTGAAATTTTTGCCGCCGTACGACGCCAAAAACCAGAGAATAATTGAAATCGCAAGAATAATTTTTCCCGCACCGAACACGAACGCCTTGGTTTTTTCGACGACGTTGATGCCGACGTTTTTAAAAAGCGGCAATTTATAATTCGGCATTTCAACAACGAAGAATGTTTTGCTCTTGAATTTCAGGATCATGTTGAGAAGATAAGCCGACGATATCGCCATCCCAAAACCGAGCAAATACAGCAACATCAACGTCAACCCCTGGAGGTTGAAACCAAAAAAACTGTCATTTGGAATCACAAGCCCAATAATGATGGCATAGACTGGAAGCCGCGCCGAACAGGTCGTAAATGGCGTGACTAAAATCGTGATCAGTCGTTCTTTCCAACTTTCTATGTTGCGCGTGGCCATAATTGCGGGAATCGCGCACGCCGTGCCAGATATGAGTGGAACAACGCTTTTCCCAGAAAGCCCGAAACGCCGCATCACGCGGTCCATCAGAAAAACCACGCGACTCATATAACCGCTTTCCTCGAGGATCGAAATGAACAAAAACAAAAACGCGATCTGCGGGATAAAAATGACAATGCCGCCAATGCCCGGCACAATGCCTTCGGCAATCAAATTCGTCAAAGTTCCTGGTGGCAGATGCTGGGCAATGTAGCTGGACAACCATGCGAATGATCGGTCAATGATGTCCATCGGCCATTCTGACCAAACAAATATCGACTGGAAAATCACGAACAAAATCGCAAAGAAAATCACATAACCCCAGAATTTGTGCATCAAAATCCGGTCAAGCCGCGAACGCATGTCGGTTGCCTGGCTCGCATCGATTTTCAAGCCGACTCTCAAAACATCGTTGATGAATTGGTAGCGCTTGATGGTTTCTTTTTGCTGCAAACGCTTCAATTCGGAGTGCGAACGCGTGAATGTGCTGCGGATTTCGTTTCGGTCGAGATTCAAAAAGTTGACGTCCTGCGTGATCACGAGCCAAAGTTTGTAAAGCAACTGGTTTGGAAATGCGCGGCGCAAGCGATCAAAATATTCGGGATCAATTACCGACGCATTCAGGCACGGTCCGGTCGAAAGCGTTTTATAATTTGTGATGAGTTCCTTCAATTCCTTGATTCCAGTGCCCTGCCGTGTAGAAACAAGCGCAATTTTGGTATTGAGTTTTTCCTCCAAGAGCGGAATATCGAGTGAAATTCCTTTGCGTTTCATCCGGTCGGCCATGTTGATGACCAGAATCGTCGGGATTTCCAAATCCTTGATCTGCGTAAAAAGCAATAAGTTTCGCTTGAGGTTTTCGACATCCGATACTACGATCGCGACATCGGGATAAAGCTTATCGTTTTTATTGAGAAGCAATTCGATGACTACGTTTTCATCAATCGAGCTCGCGTTCAGGCTATATGTTCCGGGCAAATCGAGGATATTTGCCTTGATGTTGTGCGGCAGCTTGCAAAACCCGATTTTCTTCTCAACGGTAATTCCCGGGTAATTCCCAACCTGTTGCTTCAACCCGGTCAACTGGTTAAACACCGATGTTTTACCTGTATTCGGATTGCCAATCAGCGCTACGTTGATGTTTTCGTTGCTCATGAAGTGATTTTTTCCACGGTGATGTTGCGTGCGGTTTCCATGCGGATGGCCAAATGCGAACCGTTCACATCAAGGTAAAGCGGATCGCCAAACGGCGCAACCTGCAACAGTTCTATGGTATTGCCGGGCAGACAGCCCATTTCGAGCAATTTGAGTGGCATCAGGTCAATGTCAAAGTCAACAATCGTAGCCTTATCGCCTTTTTTGAGGGATTCAATTGTGGTTTGCAATTCTTATTTAGATTGAATAAGCAAAAGTAGTTCTATTTGGTGGAATGGTCAAAGTTTAAGCCCTAAAGTTTTACTAAGTCGGGATTTGATGCTGTGCGGAGTAAGACTAAATATAGCAGTTAAGCAAAAGAATGTTTTCGTTTGTGTCCTACGGACGAAGCCGATTCCAGACTCTGAATTAAATTCAGAGTCTCCAACTACTCATTTTCACACAACCACGCAATATCCGAAATCAGCTTCTTGATTTCCTCGGGATTCGTGCCGTCATAAAACCCGCGAACACGCCGTTTGGTATCCACAAGCACAAAGTTTTCGGTGTGGACCATGTCATAGGCTTGTTCGGGACGGCCAAGTTTTACGGCGAGATAAGACTTGCGTGCCATGTCGTAAATCGCTTTTTTGTCACCGGTTACAAGGTTCCATTTCCGATCGTCTACGCCTTTTTCCAAAGCGTATTTTTTCAAAACCGGGACGCTGTCTATTTCGGGGATTACCGTATGCGACAGCAACATGACTTTTGGATTGTCTTTGATCGCTTTTTGTACATCAACCATGTTTGCCGTCATTTTCGGGCAGATTGACTGGCATGTCGTGAAGAAAAAATCGGCTACGTAAATTTTGCCTTCGTAATCTTTTTGTGTAACGGTTTTGCCATTTTGGTTGACAAATGAAAAGTCGGCGATGTGATGATCGCGCTTTTTGTACTGGATCAGGCTGTCAACCAGTTCTGGATTTACGTCTGCCGGATTGTAGATTTTCAGACTGTACTTTGGCTTGAGCACAAAATAAAAGGCCGATATTGCCGTCGCCGAAATAATCAGCATCGTAATAAAAAATAGGCGATACTTTTTAAAGAAGGAAATCATGCCGCAAAGGTAACGATGGTTTTTTAATAAGATCGAGTTCAATTTTCAAATTTCCAAATTTTCAAATTACATTTGTCTTCAACCAACTTTACAACAATGAACAAAGCCACAACATTCGCTTTTCTGATTCCTTTCCTTGTCGGATTTCTGCCGTGTCAAGCGCAAAAAGAACCCGGAATCAATCTGCAACTAATGGATACTAAAGTCAGCCCGGCCCAAGACTTTTTTCAATATGTGAACGGCGCATGGC
>JAEWLD010000288.1 GCA_023393485.1 Bacteroidota bacterium | reverse complement strand
TTTCGGTAGTCATCAATGATCGCGACGTCGTAAAAGCGCTCAATACTTTGCACGAAACTTTTTTTGAGGATAATATCAAACAACTCAATCTTTTTGTGATGGGCGTTGGCAATGTCGGTGAAAAATTTGTCGGACAAATTCATCAGCAACACCGGTTTTTAAAAGAAAACCGAAAAATAAACCTGCGCGTGATCGCACTTTCGAATTCGAGGAAAATGCATTTCGACGAAGGCGGCATGCCACTCGGGCAATGGAAAGATCTTCTTGCCGACGGCCAGCCGGCAGACCAATCATCGTTTATCGCAAAAGCCAAAGCGCTCAATTTACGCAACAGCATTTTCGTGGACATTACTGCAAGTGAGACCGTCGCCATGACTTATGCCGATTATTTGGCCAGGAACATCGCGGTCGTGACTTGCAATAAGATTGCATGCGCGTCGACCTATGACAATTACAGCAATCTCAAAGCCCTGTCGCGAAAATACAATGCGCCGTTTCTATTCGAGACCAACGTCGGCGCAGGACTGCCGATCATCGATACGCTCAAGCACATGATCGCCTCCGGTGACAATGTTCATCAGATCCAAGCCGTATTATCTGGCAGCCTCAACTTCATTTTCAATAATTTCGACGAAAATTCGAGTTTCCACGATGTCGTAAAACAAGCAGGCATTCAAGGTTTTACCGAGCCCGATCCAAAAATCGATTTAAGTGGCGTCGATGTCGCGCGCAAAATCCTGATCCTGATCCGCGAAAGCGGCTATCGGATGGAAATGGAAGACATCGTCAACAATCCGTTCCTGCCAAAGGAATGTCTCGAAACCAAAACCGTCGGCGATTTTTTTATTTCGCTCAAAACCCATGCACGACACTTTGAGGATATGTATCGAAACGCAAAGTCCAATGGCTGCCGTTTAAAATATGTCGCTAATTTTAAGGACGGAAAAGCGGGCATCGGACTGCAATTGGTTCCGCCTGAGCATCCTTTTTACAATCTCGAAGGAAAAGACAACATCGTGCTTTTCCATACCGACCGTTATGCAGACCAGCCGCTGATCATCAAAGGCGCAGGCGCAGGCGCGGCCGTTACCGCGTCGGGTATTTTCGCCGACGTAATCAGAATGGGAAATGTTTGATTCGGCTTGACGACCAACGGCCAACGAAGAACGACAAACGACGAAAGACAAACCAGGAACAACCAATGAAAAAAATCCGATTATTCTGCCCCGCGACTGTCGCGAATCTTTCGTGCGGATTCGATATACTTGGGCTTTGCCTGGAGAATATCGGCGACGAAATGGTGATTTCAAAAACCGAAAAACCCGGCGTGCGGATCACCCGGATCACGGGCGGCGAACTTCCCTTCGAGACCGAAAAAAACGTGGCCGGCGTGGCCGCACTGGCAATGCTTGCGCAATGGCAGACCGATTTCGGATTTGAAATTGAGATCGACAAAAAGATACGGACTGGCAGCGGCATAGGCAGTTCTGCCGCAAGTGCAGCCGGCGCGGTTTTCGGGATCAACGAATTGCTCGGACGGCCTTTCGATCCCAAAGACCTGGTTTGGTTTGCAGGCTGGGGCGAAAATCTGGCCAGCGGAAGTTATCATGCAGACAATGTCGCTCCTGCCCTTTTGGGCGGTTTTACACTAATTCGCGGGTATGATCCGATTGACATTATCCGGATAGAAAGTCCGCCTGAACTGATAGTTGTGATCATCCATCCCAAAATTGAGGTAAAGACCGCCGAGGCGCGCGCCATACTCAAACAGGAAGTGGCGCTTAAGACGGCAATCGCGCAATGGGGAAATGTTGGCGGGCTGATTGCAGGACTATATACGAACGACTACGATTTGATTGGGCGCTCATTGCACGATGGCGTAGCCGAACCTTACCGCAAAAAATTGATACCCGGATTCGATGACGCCAAAAAAGCAGCATTGGCGCATGGCGCTTTGGGCGCAGGGATATCGGGTTCGGGACCATCGATTTTTGCATTGTGCAGAGGCATCGCGAAAGCTGAATCAGTAGCTACGGCAATGCGCGCCGTATACGATAAAATCGGCGTTGGGTATGACGCATACATTTCGCCCGTAAACCCCGACGGAATTAAAATTTTGGATAAGCGATGAAATATCACAGCCTCAACCGCAAAGCGCCTTCAGTATCTTTCCGCGAGGCCGTAATCAATGGAATTGCGCCTGACAAAGGCCTATATTTTCCTGAAAAGATTACCCAACTGCCTCATGAGTTTTTCGACAATATTCAGAATTTGACTGAAAATGAAATTGCGTTTTCCGCAATCAGGCAGTTCATCGGGGACGAGATTCCCGATGCTGCCCTGAAAAAAATCATTGACGAAACTTTGAGTTTTGAATTTCCAATCGTTGAGATTGAAAAAAATATTTACTCGATTGAACTCTTTCATGGCCCGACAATGGCCTTCAAGGACGTCGGCGCGCGGTTTATGGCACGATGTCTCGCCTATTTTCACAAAGACGATGACACCCGGCGCAATACCGTTCTGGTGGCGACCTCCGGCGATACGGGCGGCGCCGTGGCCAGCGGCTTTTTGGGTGTTGAAGGCGTTGATGTAGTCATTTTATATCCGTCGGGGAAAGTCAGTGAAATCCAGGAAAAACAATTGACCGCCTTGGGACAAAACATTACCGCCCTTGAAGTGGATGGAACTTTTGACGACTGCCAGGATATGGCTAAAAAAGCTTTTTTGGACGAATCGTTGAAAGACAGACATTTGACATCCGCCAATTCAATCAACATTGCACGTTGGCTGCCGCAAATGTTTTACTTCTTTTTGGCGTATCGCGCGCTCAAAAAACACGGCCTGACTATAATCGTATCATGCCCGAGCGGCAATTTCGGCAACATTTGCGCAGGCGTTTTGGCCAAACGTCTCGGTTTGCCTATCGCACATTTTGTCGCGGCCACCAATGCAAACGATACCGTGCCGCGTTTTCTTGAAAATTGGACTTACGAACCGCGTAAAACCCAGTCTACGCTATCAAATGCAATGGACGTATCGAACCCGAGCAATTTTGCCCGCATCCGCGAATTGTATGGCGACGACCGCAAATCATTCCAGCGTGATTTTTCGTCGTATTCATTTACCGATGAGCAAACCCGCACTGCGATGCAGCAGGTTTTCATCCGGACAGGTTACATGCTTGAACCGCACGGCGCAGTAGGATATTTGGGATTGAAACGCGAACTTGATCCGCGCCCGGACAGTATTGGAGTATTTCTTGAGACCGCGCATCCGGTCAAATTTCTCGATTCGGTTGCCGATATTCTTGGCGCGATTCCCGAAATTCCGGCGCAAATTTCTGCGATTATGCACAAAGAAAAGCGAAGTTTGAAGATTTCAAATTATGACGGATTGAGGAACTTTCTCATGAAGTTGCCAAATTAAATTCGTTATCTGATTACTCCGACCGGCGAGCAATGTAAACTTCAAATCAATTTTCTCATTTATAGCACTTTATTTACTAAATTTAATCTTTCCCAGTCTTAGGAAACCTGCAAAGTCAATTTTTAAATCTTTCAAATTATGCCAAAGTATGTAATTGAACGTGAAGTTCCGGGCGTGGGCAACATGACACAGGAACAATTGAAAGCAATTTCCCAGACTTCATGTGGGGTTTTAAACAAACTCGGCACTGAAATCCAATGGGTAAATAGTTTTGTGACCGGCGATAAAATTTATTGCGTATACATCGCGCCAAACGAAGAAATGGTGCGTGAGCATGCCAGACAAGGCGGTTTTCCGGCCAATGCAGTCAATCGCGTCGCGGCGATGATCGATCCGACGACAGCCGAATAACTATTTTCCAAGCGATAAAAAAGCTTTTCCGATGTAATCGATCACATCGGAAGCCAGAAACGCATGCCGTCCGGTTTCGGGTCGGGCAATGTCAGCGGTCAGCCCATGGAGATACACCGCGAGCATAACTGCGTCAATCGGCTTATATGATTGCGCGACCAGACTCGTGATCCTGCCGGTCAGCACGTCACCGGTTCCCGCCGTTGAAAGCGCGGAGTTGCCGGTAGTGTTCTCATACAAATCGTCTTTCCAGATAATTTTGGTCGGTGCGCCTTTGAGCACAATGATCACTTTGTACTTCTTTGAGATGGCGTGCGCGAGTTCGAGCCGCTGTTTTTCGGATTTGGCTTTGCCCGCGAGCCGTTCGAAATCTTTTGGATGCGGGGTCAATATCAAGTTTTCGGGCACAAGGTTCAGCCATGCCTTGTTGGCCGAGAGAACATTCAGCGCGTCGGCATCAACCACAAGCGGCTGTTTATTGTGTTTGAGGAATTCGTGAAAAGCTTTTTGGGTTACCAGTTCCTGCCCCATTCCCGGACCGATGCCGATGGCTTGCGGTTCCAGATCAAAATTGATGTGTGAAATGTGTTTCCCGTTGTCATCGGTGACTGCCATGGCTTCGGGCACAACGCTTTGGATGATGCCGTAGCCGCACTCGGGCAGAAATACGGTAGCCAAACCACAACCGGTTTTGAGCGCTGCTTTGGCTGCCAGACATACCGAACCTATTTTTCCGTGACTGCCGCCAATAATGAGTGCATGGCCGAACGTGCCTTTGTGCGAGTCCGGGTCATTTGGTTTCAGGAGCTTTTTTACTTCTTCGGCAGTAATTTTCATGACAATTAAAGATAAACATTATTCGGACACGTAACCGCGTTAGCGATTGGCGCATTGTCTGAGCTCTTTTTGCGGCGCAGCAAGCAAAAAAGCGAGTGCGGAAAGCGCGGCGCCTGCGCAACGCCCAAATAATAACCAAAGATTCGCAGGCTTTGCAAATCCTGATCTGCCAATCTGCCGTCAGAAAAAACTTTGATGCCGCAACTTTGCAACTCCTCAAAAATCCACTAATTTAGCGGCTCAAACTAAACTATCATTAATCCCGATGAAAGACACCGCTCTCAAACACATCCACGAAAGTCTTGGCGCGAAAATGCTGCCGTTTGCTGGTTACAACATGCCAATCCAATACGAAGGCGTCAATGCCGAACACGAAACCGTACGCAATGGCGTTGGGGTTTTTGACGTGTCGCACATGGGCGAGTTCTTCTTGAGCGGGCCGAAAGCGCTTGATCTGATCCAAAAAGTCACTTCAAACGACGCATCGGTTCTCACCGTCGGGCGCGCGCAATATTCGTGTTTGCCGAACAATGACGGCGGAATCGTAGATGATTTGATCGTCTACAAAATGGCCGAAGACCAGTACATGCTGGTGGTCAATGCGTCGAACATTGAGAAAGACTGGGATTGGATTTCTAAACACAACGACCTCGGGGTCAGGATGGAAAACAAATCCGATGACTATTCGTTGCTCGCGATCCAGGGCCCGAAAGCGGTTGAGGCAATGCAAAGCCTGTCGTCGCTTGATTTGGGCGCGATTCCATACTATCATTTTGCGGTTGGCGATTTTGCCGGGTTTGACGACATCATCATTTCGGCTACGGGTTATACCGGTTCGGGCGGTTTTGAGATTTATTGCAAGAACAGCCAGATTGTGGAGTTGTGGAATAAGATCTTTGAAGCCGGAAAAGCATACGGCATCAAACCGATCGGGCTTGCCGCGCGCGACACTTTGCGCCTTGAAATGGGATTCTGCCTTTACGGTAACGACATCAACGACACGACATCGCCGCTTGAAGCCGGATTGGGCTGGATTACGAAGTTCACCAAAGATTTCGTCAATTCAGAAAACCTGAAAAAACAAAAAGAAGAAGGTGTCAAGAAAAAACTCGTCGGGTTTGAACTCGTTGAACGCGGCATTCCGCGCCATGATTATGAAATCGTTGATAAGGACGGCAAGAATATCGGCATCGTGACTTCCGGGACAATGGCGCCGTCACTTGGCAAAGGCATCGGGCTCGGTTATGTAAAAACCGAATACAGCGCTGTTGACAGCGAAATTTTTGTCCGAATCAGAAACAATGACGTTCGTGCCAAAGTCGTCAAGTTGCCGTTTTACAAGAAATAATCGGGAAAGTTCGCAGGTTTTTACTATCTTACTGTGGGTTTTCAATCCCGAAAATTGCATGAAAAAAAGCTGCGCATTGGTCGTTTTGCTTTCGTTTGCTGCTTCCGCTCAGACGAATGAGACTTGTCTGCTTTTGGATAAGGTCGACAATTTGATCCGGCGCGAACATTTCAGGCCAAAGCCGATTGACGACAGCCTTTCTGGGTATGTATTCGACAAATTCATCGATACGATTGACCAGGATCACGTATTGTTTACCAAGACAGAATACGACTCGCTGCGGCGCAACCGCTTGAGAATCGATGAGGCCATTCTTGAGAAAAACTGCGACTTCCTCAATCAATTTGCGGTGTTTTATCGGGGCGCACTTGAGCGCAAACGCCGTTCGATACTGAAATTCGAAGGCCGGAAACTTGATTATTCGGGAAAAGATTCGATGCGGTTCAGCAAAGATCCGTTCCCGTTTGACGTCGAAGCTTCGAAAGTTGACAATGTTTGGCGAAAAAGACTCGCGTTCGACATTCTCGAAGACATCTCAAAGCAAAGCAAAAACCTTGATTCACTGAAACAGAATTTCGATGTGCTCGAGAAAGCCGCCGCCGCGCGGGTTTTTGAAAGCAGCATTTGCCGCGTCAACAGTGAACTCGAAAGCCGCAACGGACTTGAAAACAAACTGCAAAGCGATTTCCTAAACGCCTTTTGCAGTTACTTTGACCCACATACGAATTACTTTTATCTCGACGAAAAGATGAGTTTCATGTCAAGCCTTTCAACGAGCAATCTCTCGCTCGGTCTTGAATTCGTCGTCAATGAAAAAAGCGAGATCGTCGTGATGGATGTCACGCCCGGCGGACCGGCTGACCAGTGCAAGCTAATAGAAAAGGAAGATCTGATTGTCAAGGTTTCAGACAGCGACGGCAAGCAGTATCTGGTTTCCTGTACCGACCTTGATGTCATCGGCGACATCATTTTTTCCGATGCCAATAAGAATGTACTGCTGACCATAAAAAAGAAAAATGGCACAACGCTCGATGTCAGGCTGAAAAAGCAGGTCATGAAAGCATTGGAAAACAGCGTTTATGGTTTTATCGCCGAAGAAGACAATTCGCGTATTGGTTATCTGAAGATTCCGAGCTTCTATTCTGATTTTGATACTTTTTCGAATCATGGCTGCGCGGAAGATGCCGAAAAAGAAATTGAGCGGCTTAAAAAACAGAACATCGACGGCCTTGTGATTGACTTGATGGATAATGGCGGCGGATCGATGGACGAAGCTGTCAGGCTTGCCGGACTGTTTATTGACAGCGGACCGATTGCCGTTGCAGTAAACCGTTATGGGCATCAGGAAATTTTGCGAGATTATCGTCCGGGGACAGCGTTTTCAGGGCCGGTTGTTGTGCTTGTCAACGGCGCTTCGGCTTCGGCGAGCGAGTTTTTTGCGGCAGCCATGCAGGATTACAACCGCGCGATCATTGCCGGGGCGAGGTCGCTGGGCAAGGCCACGATCCAGGTCATTCTTCCTGTCGATGAACGGCAGCAGGAATTCGTAAAGACAACCGTCGAAAAGTTTTATCGCATTACAGGGCAAAGCGCCCAAATCAACGGAATTACGCCCGATGTGCCACTTCCGGTGTTGTACGACGGAATTACCCCGCGCGAGAAAGATGAAAAAACCGCGATGCCGTCTGACGTAAATCCCGAGGTGCCTTTCAAAAAGATCGACAGTAATTTCAGCAGTGCAATCAGTGAAAGCATTGCCCGGGTTAAAACCGACGCGCGTTTCAATCACATCGCGGCCATTGACCAGCAGATCACCGAATTGTACAACAATCCTTTGGCATCACTCTCTATCAATCTCGGCGACGTGTTTGCGCTGATGCAAAGAATCGATCGCCTTTGGAAAGAGATAAAGGATGAAACCGAAAAGCCGACCGGGGCTAAAATTGCAAACCTTGAAAAAAGCCGGCGCCGCAAAACTCCCAAAGCGCCGGACCAGGCCAATCAAAACAAGCTCAAGCAAGCCGCGTGCAACGTATATCTTCAGGAAGCCGCCCGCATCATCGGCAGTATGAAAACAGGCTCGGACAAGGCTGTTTACCGGCTTGGAAAAACAGGGGAATAATCACCCGGCCGGATAAAATGCTAAGTTAGCGCCGGTATTTTTCATTTCGGTTGAAAACTTCAGTCAACTTCATTATTTTTGCGACACAATTTTTATCAGAAAATGGGAAGAGCATTTGAATTCAGGAAAGGCAGAAAAATGAAACGCTGGTCTGCAATGGCCAAAGCATTTACGCGTATCGGCAAAGACATCGTGATGGCCGTCAAGGAAGGCGGGCCAAACCCCGACAGCAACTCAAGGCTTCGCGCGGTAATGCAAAACGCCAAGGCCGCCAACATGCCTAAGGAAAACGTCGAGCGCGCAATCAAGAAAGCCACCGAAAAAGACACAGCCAACTATAAGGAAGTTTTATTTGAAGGCTATGCGCCGCATGGCATCGCAATCTTAATTGAAACGGCCACCGACAACAACAACCGTACGGTAGCCAACATCCGCAGTTATTTCAATAAATGCAACGGAAGCCTCGGCACGCAGGGTTCGGTTGAATTCATGTTTGACCACATCTGTAATTTCAGGATTGCTAAAGGGTCGATTGACATTGAAGAACTTGAACTCGAATTGATTGATTTTGGCGTTGAGGAAGTTTTTGAGGACGAAGACGGCATTTTGATCTACGCGCCGTTTGAAAGTTTTGGCGCAATCCAAAAAGAGCTTGAAAACCGCGGATTTGAAATTTTGTCGTCGGGATTTGAACGGATTCCGCAAGTCACGAAGGATTTGACTGAGGAACAAGTCGCCGACGTGGAAAAATTACTTGAGAAGATCGAGGAAGATGACGATGTGCAGAATGTTTATCATACGATGAAAGAGTAATTTAATTAATAGTTAGTAATGAATAATTAATAATTGGAATTACGTTAAAATTTAAAGCTCCGTTTTTACAGCGGAGTTTTTTTAGTGCTTCTTAAAATAAAAAAGCCTCAGTTTCCCGAAGCTTCATTATTAATTATTAATTATTAATTCTTCATTATTTAATGAATTCGATCTGCTGCGCTTCCTCAGTCTTGTTACTGTCAAAAAAGCCCTGCTCGTTCATCCAGTCGTCGCTGAACACTTTGCTCATGTAACGCGAACCGTGGTCCGGGAAAATCGCGACTACATTGCTGCTTTGGTCAAACTCGCCTTCTTCGGCGTATTGCTTGATGGCTTGTAAAACCGCTCCGGAAGTATAGCCTACGAACAAGCCTTCGAGTTTGGCGATATCGCGCGTGGCATGTGCGCTTTCCTCGTCGGTCACTTTGATGAATTTGTCTATCAAATCAAAATCCGTCGCAGATGGAATCAGGTTCTTCCCTAACCCTTCAATGCGGTACGGATAAATCTCGTTGGTATCGAACTCTTTTGTTTCGTGGTATTTTTTCAAAACGGACCCGAACGCGTCAACGCCCAAAACACGGATTTGCGGGTTTTGCTCTTTTAAATATTTGGCTGCGCCGGAAATTGTTCCGCCGGTTCCGCTACAGGCAATCAGGTGTGTGATTTTGCCGCCGGTTTGTTCCCAGATTTCAGGCCCGGTAGTTTTGTAATGCGCGTCAATGTTGAGTTGGTTGAAATACTGGTTGATGTAAACCGAACCTTTGATTTCCTCGTGCAGCCTTTTCGCGACGCTGTAGTACGAACGGCTGTCGTCTGCCGAGACGTGCGCCGGGCAAACATATACTTTGGCGCCCATTGAGCGCAGCATGTCAATTTTGTCTTTAGATGATTTGGAACTTACGGCCAGGATGCAATTGTATCCTTTAATGATACTCACCATGGCAAGGCTGAAGCCCGTGTTCCCTGAAGTGGTTTCGATGATGGTGTCACCGGGTGAAAGAATTCCTCTTTTTTCAGCTTCCTCAATAATGTAGAGCGCGATGCGGTCTTTTGTCGAATGGCCCGGATTGAAAGCTTCTACTTTGGCGTAGAAATTACCGTCTAGGGATTCGGTAACTTTATTGAGCTTAATTAGTGGCGTATTACCTATCAGTTCCAGAACACTATTGTAAGCTTTTATTTCTTCTTTCATAAAAAATTAGTTAATCAAGGCGAAATTGCCGCTCAAGGCAAACCTCAAATCCTTGCAAATTTAGGAAAAAAATATTTTAATCAGTTCTTAATTCCTTCTAAATCCAAAAAAAAGCTGAATTCCTTGGCGAGCTCTTTCAGCGCTTCGAACCGTCCCGACGCGCCTCCGTGGCCTGCATCCATGTTGGTATCAAGGAATAACAACTGGTTACCCGTTTTTTTTGCGCGCAGTTTGGCCACCCATTTTGCCGGCTCCCAATATTGGACTTGCGAGTCATGCAAGCCGGTTGAAATGTACATATTCGGATAGTCATGCGCACCGACATTGTCATACGGCGAATATGATTTCATGTAATCGTAATATTTTTTCTGGTTCGGATTGCCCCATTCGTCGTATTCGCCAGTTGTAAGCGGAATGGTGTCATCCAGCATCGTCGTCATGACATCAACAAACGGTACTTGCGCGATCACACCGTTATACAACTCAGGCGCGGTATTGACCACGACGCCCATCAAAAGTCCGCCGGCCGATCCGCCCTCGGCATACAAATGTTCAGGCGATGTATATTTTTCCGCGATCAGGTATTTCGAGCAATCGATAAAATCTGTAAACGTATTTTTCTTTTTGAGCAATTTGCCGTTTTCGTACCAGGCGCGCCCCAAATCCTCGCCGCCGCGGATGTGCGCGATGGCAAAGATGAACCCGCGGTCAAGCAGCGATAATCGCGTCGATGAAAACGTCGGATCCATCGAATAGCCGTATGAGCCATACGCGTATTGCAAAGTCGGGTTTTTGCCGTTCTTTTTGATGCCTTTTCGGTAGACCATTGAAATCGGGATTTTTGTCCCGTCGGCCGCCCTGGCCCAAACGCGTTCTTCTTTGTAATTGTTTTTAT
>JAEWLD010000182.1 GCA_023393485.1 Bacteroidota bacterium | reverse complement strand
CTGCACGGCCGCCCAGGTTTCGAAATTACCCAGTAAATCCTCACGCGTCAACTGTTTTTGGTAGGTAAAATTGGGCGCTGTGACTGGTTCGAATGGAAACGGAATCGTTTTATAACCGTTTTCAATCAGTCGGTTTTCGGCCAGCCAGTAATCATTGAGAACCACGTCGTGGAGTTGCGAAATGACGGCATTGACCGCGGGTGTTGCCCTTGGCAGCGCGTAAGCCCAGGCCGCGATGATACCGCTGGGTTTCAGAACGCGATCTACTTCAGCGTAAAATGCGTCAAAATCGAACCAATGAAGTGCGTTGGCAACCGTCACGAGGTCAATCGAATGTGAATCGAGCGCGCTGTTTTCAGCCTTGGCCACGCGGTATTCAACATTGGGATGTGGCAAACTGTTGCCGATCTGGCTGGCACTCGGATCAGTCGCGATTACTGCACCGAAATGCCCGGCGAGCCCGATTGCCGCTTGCCCGTTGCCGGTGCCGCAATCCCACACAGCACCATATTGGGGAACCAATGTCTTAAGCCACGCGTACAGCGCTGCGGGATACAGCGGGCGATATTTGACATAGACATCGGACTGTTTTGAGAAATAGTCTTTAAAAAGTTGCATGATCGTAAGTTAGCGATTTTTTAAAAGATTTACACTGGGCTGCGAACCTTTTACAGCGTATCGAATAATGTCCTGACCCTGATTTCGGCTTTTTTTGAGACCGTTATGTTTTTGGTTTCGCCGGGAAGCAAATCGAAATAATTATCGCCGAACACCGCATCATCGCCCGAAAGGTAAACGTTTTTGGCGAGTTTGTCTGTTGTGATCCCGAGAGTTTTGTCGTCGATCCATCGGAAGCCAATGTTTGGTTTTTGCAGTTTCAAATCCTTTGGGCGGACCATGAAATGATGCGTTTCGGATTTTGTTTTTCCATTAAATTCGATTGCAAAAAAAGCACTGTTTTCATATCGTTTCCAAGGTTTGAGATCCACTTCGAGATACGGTTTGCTTTGATTTGCACCAACGTCAACGGCTTTCGATGTACTCCAGATTTCGCCGCCGTCAAATGACAAAAGCCTTACTGACAGCGTGCCGGCTTGTCGCTCGAGGTCATCGTTTACGATAAAAACCGATAACATGCCATTGTTTTCTTCACCCGAAACCAGCAAATCCTCAAAACTGCGCCTGGCCTGATAATGAGCCGCTTTTCGCTGCCCGAACCAGTCAACCGAGCTCCACGAGGTTACCGGCCAGCAATCGTTGAGCTGCCAATAAAGCGAGCCCATGCAATACGGCCTGGCGCGGCGGTGCGCTTCAATCGCGGTTTTGATGCCCTCGGCCTGCAAGAGTTGTGAGACATAAATGTAATTTTCAAAATCTTTCGGGACGATGTAATCGCGCGCCATGTAAGTGTCGATGATCTGGTAACCGGTCGGATGCTTTTGATGGTTTTTGACCGTAGCCGATAGAAGGTTCAGCTCATCGGCCGTTGCAAACTGCCGGAATGTTTCAATCGGAGGCATGCCCTGAAACCCGTATTCACTCATAAAACGTCCGACTTTTTCCCTGTAGGTTTCAAATGGCTCGTTTCCCCACCAAACGCCCCAATAATGCGAATCGCCTGAAAGCAGGCTTTCTTTTTTGCCCCAACCGATGGATGGCGAGGAAGGCCAGTAGATCAAACGTTCTTTCGATACCAGACTGTCCAGTGTTTTCGGAATCAAACTATCAAACAACCGCTTGTAATTTTTCCAGATTTCAGTCGAATCTGCTTTTGAATAATTGAATTGTTTTTGCCAGCCCCAGTTGTGCCAGCCTTCGTCGATTTCATTATTGCCGCACCAAAGCGCGAGCGCCGGGTGATTTTGCAGGCGTTCGACATTGTCGATTATTTCGGCTTTGACCGACTCGAAGAATTTTTCATCGCCGGGATACATCGCGCACGCAAACATGAAGTCCTGCCAGACCAATATTCCGAATTTATCGCAGGCGTCGTAAAACGCGTCGTCGGGATAAACGCCGCCGCCCCAGACGCGCAGCATGTTCATATTGGCAAATACGGCTTCGGCGATGATTTTCTCGTAATCCTTTTTTGTGGCACGCGGCAGAAAACTGTCGGGCGGAATGTAGTTCGCGCCTTTCATAAATACCGGCAGGCCGTTCAATTTGAAGTAAAAACTTTTTCCGACGCTGTCTTTATCCTGGATCAGTTCTATTGTGCGCAGACCGATGTCGAGTTTTCTGCCATCAAGTTCGGTTTGATTTTGCATAAGTTTGATGGCGAAAGAATATCGGAAAGGCTCGCCAAGACCGTTGCTCCACCAGCGTTTGGGATTGCCGATCTCGTAAGGAAGGTCGACTTTATTGATTCCTTTTTTAAGACTGACAGCCTTTTTGATCGCGTTTATCTGCAACGTGTAATTGCCCGGTTTGTCGCAGAAAATTGTCGTTGAAAAATTTAGTTCAGCTTTGGCGTCCGTCAATTTTGTCTGGCTGTACCGGATGTTTTCGATGCCTGCGCGGTCATGGAAATGCAACATGACGGGTTTCCAAATCCCGCAGGTCAACAATTTCGGTCCCCAATCCCAACCGAAATGAGACTGCGCTTTCCGGGTAAAAACGCGCGCCGATTCAGGTAATGTATAAGGCAGTTTTTTCGCTGCTTTTTTTTGGCGGCCGGCGACAGGACTAAAAACGATTTTCAATGTGTTTTTGCCTTTCACCAATAATCCGTCGACCGGGATTTTCCAGCTCCTGAACATGTTGTCGGCATCGAGAATGTGCTTGCCGTTGAGCGTGATGTCAGCGTAAGTGTCGAGGCCGTCGAAAACGAGATCTATATTTTTGTGTTTTTTTTCATCGGCCGTGATTTCGAACGCCGTTTCATAAACCCAGGATTCACTTTCGACCCATTGGACTTTTTTTTCGTTGTTGCCTGAAAACGGATCTGGAATCAGCTTATTCGCGAGCAAATCGGTGTGGACGGTTCCCGGAATTTGCGCCGGATAATTGTTGTGGTCACCAATGCGATGGAACGTCCAGTTCTCACTGAGGCTGCGGTAGCGGTTTTGCGAATTCACCGCCGATGAGGCCAACAGCAATATGAAGGCTAAAATTCTCACGCGATTTCTTTGAGCGCTTTTATCTCGGCAGCGTTTGCCTTTTGCGATTGATCGGTAAGCGCCGACGAATGGTAATATTCCGCCCCGACGACTTTATGCAACGCCGCAAGATTTGATGACCGAAGCCCGCCGCCGGGCATGATTGCAATCCGACCATTGGCCTGGGCCACGAGTTTTTCCAGAATTGTCGCGCCTTCAATGACATCCGGTTTTGTTCCCGAGGTCAATATCGTAGAAAATCCGCATGAAATTACATCTTCGAGCGACGAAAATGGCTCGGCAACCTGATCGAACGCACGGTGAAACGTCGCCGGAAGCGGTTTGGCCAGGTCGACCAGGAGCCGGTTTCGCAATTTATCGATAGTCAAATCCGGGTTCAATACGCCGAACACGAAACCGTCTGCCATCGGTCTTAACGCTGCGATGTCGTCTTCCATTTGGCCAAATTCGGAGTCGGAATAACAGAAATCGCCGCCGCGTGGCCTGATCATCACAAATAATGGCGTTTTGATTTTTGAGCGCACACTTTTGACAACCCCGATTTCAGGCGTCGTGCCGCCATCGGCATAACCGTCGCAGAGTTCGATGCGATCGGCCCCGGTTTGATCGGCAATGATGGCCGATTCGGGGTTGAAGCAAGCAATTTCGATCTTC
>JAEWLD010000104.1 GCA_023393485.1 Bacteroidota bacterium | reverse complement strand
TACGGATTCAAGGACGACATCGCCGTACAATAAATTCGATTATACCTATTGGTCATCGCCGGTTGTGAATGCAAACGTCGGCACGACTTTTACCGGATGGCGCACCGATTACGCGTTCCAGTTTGCTACGGCCAATTTTATGGACGTACTTACTGCCGAAACCGGCGCTGCGCCTGCAGACGGCTTTGACGACGACGGCAATGCATGGCAATACATTACAACGGCGACCAATATGACACCGGCAAAAGGCTACGCGATCATGGCGCCGACTTCGGGTACATTTCCGGCGACAAACACGGTGATGTTTTCGGGAGCCGTCAACAATGGCGTAATCAACATCCTGTTGGCGGCGAGTGCAAATGCCGCAAATTTGAACGATGATTTCAATTTGATCGGGAATCCATATCCGTCGGCGATCTACGCGAACGATTTCATCAATACCAATACAAATATTTCAGGAACGCTTTATTTTTGGACGCATCGTACGCAGATTTCAAGTTCGGCTCCCGGTCCCGATGTATATAATTTCATCACCGCCGATTATGCGATGTACAACCTTTCGGGCGGCACGTCCAGCGGTACCGGAAGTCCCGTACCGAGCGGTTTCATATCTTCGGGCGAAGGTTTCTTTGTGGAAGCCAATGCGTATACGAATGTTGTTTTCAACAACTCGATGCGCAGCAAAACCTATAACAACGCGCAGTTTTTCAGGCCTGCCAATACCAATTCACATCTTGAAGGCAGCGACGCGTCGGAAAGAGATCGCCTATGGCTGAATCTGGAAAGCGCCGACGGTTTGTTCAGCCAACAGTTGATTGGTTATTTTGAAAATACGACGCTCGATTTTGACCGCGGTTACGACGGCCTGGTCAGCAAGACGCAGAATACATTGAGTTTCTATTCGTTTATCGGAGAAGACAAATACCGAATTCAGGCGCGTCCTTCGTTTGACGTAAGCGACTTTGTGCCGCTCGGGTTTTCAAGTACGATGGCCGGAACATATTCAATTGGCATCGGCACCAAAGAAGGGCAACTCAATTCCGCCGACACCAATATTTACCTCGAAGACAAACAACTCGGAATTATCCATGACTTGAAGCAAGCGCCGTATAGCTTTACAACAGCCATTGGCACGTTCAATGACCGGTTTGTTTTGCGTTATCTGAATTCGTCTTTGGGGAATACTGACCTTACGGCGTTGGAAAGCAACATTGCAATCGTTGTTTCGGACTCACAAATCAAAGTCAAATCATTGGCGGACGAAATCCAGTTGATAACCGTATACGACATTCTTGGAAGACAACTGTTTTCTAATGCTCCGATCAACGCAACCCAATTTGACATTTCGGGCCTCACTGCAAACCAACAAGCTTTGATTGTAAAAGTCAAACTCAAAAACGGCGCGATTGTCAATCGCAAGATCGTTTTCTAAAAAGTTATAAATGAAAAAATCCCGCAACTATGCGGGATTTTTTTTGCGTGAATTTTTATTTTCCTTTTCCCGAAGCTTCGAGATTGCGCTCAATTGTATGTCCCGGCCTGGTCCATTTGGGTTTTTCGCCAAGCGATTCGAATTTTGAATCCGATGCTTCCACTGTTTCCGGCTGCGCGTGTTTTACAAATGGTTTTTGCGGCTGAAGCCCGAGCATTTCAAACATTTTCATGTCTTCGTTTACGTCAGGATTTGGCGTGGTCAAAAGTTTGTCGCCGGCAAAAATCGAATTCGCACCGGCAAAGAAACACATCGCCTGGCCTTCGCGGCTCATGTTCATCCGGCCTGCAGACAATCTCACCTGTGTTTGCGGCATTACGATACGGGTAGTCGCGACCATTCTGATCATTTCCCAGATTTCGACCGGTTTTTCGTTTTCCATAGGCGTGCCCTCAACGGCAACAAGCGCATTGATCGGCACTGATTCAGGCTGCGGGTCAAGCGTGGCCAAAGCGACCAGCATTCCGGCGCGGTCTTCTACTTTTTCGCCCATGCCGATGATGCCGCCGCTGCAAACCGTTACATTGGTTTTGCGTACGTTGTCAATGGTTTGCAGGCGGTCTTCAAAGCCGCGTGTAGAAATGACTTCTTTATAATATTCTTCGGAAGTATCGAGGTTGTGATTATAGGCGTATAATCCCGCTTCGGCCAAACGCTGCGCCTGATTTTCAGTCAGCATGCCAAGTGTGCAGCAGACTTCCATGTCAAGCTTGTTGATTGTTCTGACCATTTCAAGTACCTGATCGAATTCAGGTCCGTCTTTTACATTTCGCCAGGCCGCGCCCATGCAAACGCGTGACGAGCCGCTCGCTTTGGCGCGCAATGCCTGTGCTTTTACTTGTGGCACAGACATCAGGTCATTGCCTTCAATGTGCGTGTGGTATCGCGCGGCCTGCGGACAATAGCCGCAATCTTCAGGGCAGCCGCCGGTTTTGATCGATAAAAGTGTCGACACTTGCACGACGTTCGGGTCGTGGTATTTCCGATGTACTGAGGCCGCTTCAAAAAGCAGGTCCATCATCGGCATGTTATATATTTCGAGAATTTCCTCCTTGGTCCAGTGGTGTTTGATTTCGCTCATGGATTTGGTTTTGTCTAGGGCCAAAAGTAGGCAATTCCGCTTTAGTAAAAAAGTTTTCGGATGGTCATAAAAAAAGCCCGCGGTAAGCGAGCCTGTGATTGAATCAATCCACTTTATTGATGACTTCAACTTTGTCCTTCCAATATTGCATCAAGCAGAATGATACGGCGAGCGATGCCGCGGCCGCTTCAAAAAACAGCCCGATACAGAAATATTCAACCGTATTTGCTTCGCCGCCAAAAATGTAGCGCATCGGATGTTCATTGAGGTATTGGGCGCCGCCTTTGATTTTAAGGTAAATCATCAAGCCGACAATACTGAGCACCGCGCCGATCATCGACGTGATTATCGCGCCCATCAGATTGGTAAAATAACCCCGTACGCCGGCATCGTGATTGCCTTTGATTGTCCTGTTGACGGCATAGATGACGAAAATAATATTGAAAATCCTCAGGTAAAACAAGTGTGAAAGTTTTAGCAATTCGATGATTAGGAAGTAAATTCCCATCAAGACGAAAATGAGGATGCCGTTGCTGATTTCTCTTTTGAATTTCATAATGTTGGTTTTTGGTGGATTTAAAAATGCCCGCGTGCAACATTTTTTGTACTATAAATTTAACAAAAAAACCAACCGCGTTTTCGCTTTTAATAAAAATTTAATAGGGAAATGTAGCGCTTATTGGCGCTCAAAATAGGCGAGCGCAGCGGCCTGATCCTTGGCTATGGCTGCTTTGAGGGCATCGAGTGAATCAAATTTTTCCTCGTCGCGGATAAAGTGCAGCATCTCGATAGACAACGTCTTTCCGTAAAGGTCGCCTTCAAAACCAATGTAATAAATTTCGATTGACAAGTCCTTTCCGCCAACGGTTGGATTGGTGCCGATACTGAGCATGCCGCGCACAAGCTGGCCATCGATCATGCTTTGTGCGACGTAAATCCCATTTTTGGGAACAAGTTTATAGCTTTCAGCGATTTTGATGTTTGCCGTGGGGAACCCGATTGTTCGGCCGAGCTGTTTTCCTCTGATCACGGTGCCGGTCAGGAAATAGTTGTAGCCCAGATAATTGTTGGCGAGTTCCATTTTCCCGTCAAAAAGCGCATTCCGGATTTTTGTCGAGCTGACTGAGACAGCATCGATTTCCTGCGCCGGAATCTGTTCGACTTCAAAGCCGAACTCCTTTCCAAAAGCGATTAAATCCTCAATTCCGGCATCGCGGTTTTTACCAAAGCGATGATCATGTCCGATGATGATTTTTGCGATGTTGAGTTTTTTGACCAAAACGGTCTCGACGAATTCACGCGCCGTCAGGTTGGCAAAGGCCTCGTCAAACGGATGGATAATCAGATTTTCAAGCCCGGCGGCTTCAAGCAATGACTTTTTCTCGTCGAGCGTGTTGAGCAATTTGATGCCGTCGCCACCGTGCAATACGATTCGCGGATGCGGAAAAAACGTCAGGATTACGCTTTCGAGTCCTTTCGCCGAAGCATCGTGAACCACGCGGTCGATAATCTTCCGGTGCCCGATGTGGACGCCGTCAAATGTGCCGATGGTGATGATTGTCTGGCGCGTTGAATGGAATGTCGCTATGGAATCGAATACTTTCAAACTTGGGTTTCTAAGCCGGGGCAAATTTAATTATACTTTTCAGAAACACGCGTTTTTTTGTCGATTTAATGCCGCCGTGTTTACCCAATGTACACGCATAAAATGTATTACATCCCATTGATAATTAAAAAAATATGTTATTTTTGCTTTTCTATTCAAATCAACTTAAAAAAAATGAAAAAAGTATTACTATGCATGGCGTTGATGCTGGCTTTCGGATATGCCGAAGCGCAAAAACGTTCGCCTTGGCGGGCAGCATCCACAGAAAAACTCAGTAGCTCTGAGCGGATCAGGGAGCAGGAAACCTACTCTACCAATCAGCAGCTGATGGAAGTTGACCTCCAGGCTTTTAAACAATCCCTGGCCGGAATCACTGAAGTCGGCACCGGAAAAGGCGTTGAAATCACGCTTCCGACGGTAAACGGCGACGAAAAATTCAACGTTTGGGAAACTTCAAACTTTGCTCCTGAACTCAGGGCTCAATATCCGGAAATCCAGTCTTTTGTAGGACGCGGTGTTACAGATAAGTCAGCATACATCAGATTTAGCCTTTCGCCAGAGAAAGGTCTTTCTACGATGGTGTTACGGTCAGGACAAGGCGCTGAATTCATTGAGCCATATACAAGAGACCGTTCAGTTTATGTAGTGTTTGATTCAAAGACTCGCGTAAGAAACAGCTTGCCTTTTAATTGTTCTACAGAAGACGTTGCGATCAATGCCGAATTGGCTGGCCGCGTTGGCGAAACCTCAAGGTCAGACAACCAGATATTCAGGACTTACCGTTTGGCTTTGTCATGTACTGGCGAATATACAGCCTATCACGGTGGTACGGTTGCCGGAGCACTTGCGGCAATGAACGCTACCATGACAAGGGTTAACGGCGTTCTCGACGTTGACATGGCGGTTAAACTTCAAATCATTGCAAACAACAACCTGGTAATTTATACCAGCGCGGCATCGGACCCGTATTCGAACGCAGCTACCGGTTCAGGCGGCGCCTGGAATGCTGAGTTGCAAAATACTTTGACCAACGTATTGGGCAACGCGGCGTATGACATCGGACACTTGTTTGGCGCTTCAGGCGGCGGCGGAAACGCTGGTTGCATTGGTTGTATTTGTGTTGATGACACGGCATCGACTACTGACAAAAACAAAGGTTCAGGATTTACGTCGCCATCTGACGGCATTCCTGAAGGAGATAATTTTGACATCGATTACGTTATCCACGAAATGGGCCACCAATTGGGCGCGAACCACACGTTTTCATATGGCGTTGAAGGCTCAGGTGTTAACATCGAGCCAGGCTCGGGAGTTACTATCATGGGTTATGCAGGTGTAACCGGCAGCTTTGACGTTCAGGCGCACTCCATAGCGATGTTCGCTTACAGAAGCATTTTCCAAATGCAAACTAACTTGAATCAAGCTGCACATAACTGCTCTACGAACGTTTCATTAAGTGGAGTGAACACGCCTCCTGTTGTAGATGCAGGCGCAGACTACACCATTCCAAAAGGGACGGCATTTATCCTTACGGGTAGCGGCTCTGATGCCGATGGCGATACCTTGACTTACGTTTGGGAGCAAAATGACAATGCCAACGGTACGGTGATCGACGAAAACAGCGTCTGTTTCGGAACAAAAGCAGTAGGCCCGAACTGGAGAACTTATATGCACAACGAAAGCCCGGTAAGGATTTTGCCGCAACTGAGCGCTGTTTTGGCCGGACAACTCGAAGGCACATGGGAATCGGTTTCAACAATTGGCCGTACTTTGAATTTCAACTTTACTGCAAGGGATCAACATCCGAATGCCGGTCAAACTAAAAAAGACGCTAATGTCATCACGGTTAGCCCTACGATCGGGCCATTCAAAGTTACATCGCAAAGTTCATTTGGGTTGAACTGGGATCAGGGCAGCACACAGACAATTACCTGGAACGTTGCAGGAACCACAGGTTTGCCAGGTTCAGACACGGTGAATATCAAAATGTCTACAGATGGAGGCATGACATGGCCTTACATGCTTGCTTCTGCGACGCCTAATGACGGAAGCGAAAACATCGTCGTACCAGCTGTTACCGGCGAAAACTGCCGCATCTGGATCCAGCCTACCGGACACATTTATTTTGCGGTAAATTCTACTGCGTTTTCGATTGGCTATAGCTGTAATGTAGGTTCGGTAACGCCAAACCTCGCTATTCCTGATGGAGTAGGTGCTAACCAAAGCGGCGCGGTCGTAGAGTCGACTTTGTCTATGGTTACTCCTGGAACTATCGTTGCCTCGAATATGAAGGCTAACGTTTCAATCAACCACACATATATGGGCGATTTGGTTGTGAAATTGAAGCACCCTGATGGAACAACCAGGACATTGCTCCAACGTCCTTGCAACTCAGTCGGACAATTTACAAATGCCAACCTTACTTTCAAAGACGGTTCAGGTACGTTGCAGTGCGTAAGTTCGCCGCTTTCGGGAACATATAATCCTTTCCAGACTTTTGGTGGCACCGGAGGCTTCCAAGGTAAACCGACCAATGGAACATGGACGTTGATGGCACAGGATTTTTATTTGCAAGATTCAGGAACAGTAGTTTCATGGGGATTGGATTTCGGATGTGTACTCGGTATTCCGGGTGTAGACGAAGCGAACTTCGCAATATATCCGAACCCGAACTCTGGAACATTCACCCTTGAATATACTTCTCCGACGGCAAGCGATGTAGCTATTACAGTACACGATATCCGCGGCCGTAAAGTATTTGAGAATAAGTATACCAATACAGGTTTATTCGTCCAGAATATTGCGCTGAACAACGCCGAAACAGGAATTTACCTTGTCACGGTTCAAGACGGCAACAAGAAAATGGTCAAGAAGATCGTTGTTCAATAACGATTTGTATAGAAAATGGAAAAGCGGCTTTAGGGCCGCTTTTTTTTTGCTGTAAACTTTGGTCGTTTGGCTCGTGCTCCAAACTCTCATTTAGTAAAGCTATTTTTGAGTATTGATGGTTTGATTTTTCAATGGACGAAGCTTCGCCAAAAATACGATTTTCGGCTTCAACATGTAGTTTATAGCTTACAGCTTATAGCTTTCTTTACTTGCCATTAAACGCGCTCATTGTATTGCCGATTCCTGCAGTGCCAAACGAACGAATGATTTCTACGGCGATTTCTAACCGCTCAGGCAATTTGGCTTTTTCATCCTCGCTCCATTCGCCGAGTACATAATCCACTTGCTGGCCTTTTTTGAATTCATCGCTAATCCCGAAACGAAAGCGCGGGTAATCGGCGGTACCCAAGACTTGTTGGATGGATTTCAGCCCGTTGTGGCCGCCGTCTGAACCTTTTGGCCGGATGCGGATTGAACCGAACGGCAAATTTAAATCATCGGTGATGACCAAGACGTTTTCGAGCGGGATGTTTTCTTTGTCAATCCAATACTTGAGAGACTTTCCGCTGAGGTTCATATAGGTATTTGGCTTGAGCAAAAAGAAGGTGCGCGCTTTGAATTTGTATTGTGTCATTGCGCCGAGTTTTACCGTTTCGAACGATAACGATTCTTTGCCGGCCAAAAAATCCAAAACTTTGAACCCGATATTGTGGCGTGTATTTGCGTATTCGGCGCCGATGTTGCCGAGTCCGGCGATCAAGAATTTTTTCATTGGGTCTTGTTTTGGAGTTTTTTCTTTCGGTTTGAAAACATGGGTGAGCCAATTCATGAAGCAAAAGTAAAATTCCAAAGCGCAAATCCCAAATTCCAAAGGTTTTTCTAAACTTTTGAATGTACGTTGTTGAATTTGCGTTTTTTCGCGGTTGCGTCATTTTTGGAATGGAAACATTGATCGTTTTGAGAAGACCTTGCAGGTTTTCAAAACCTGCAAGGTCTACCATACTTAAAAATCGAAAAGCTTCGCGCAACGCCATAAAAAAAACCGGCCAAAAGACCGGTTCTCATTATACCTGAAAAATTACTTTTTCTTTCCTTTTGCCGGAGCAGCACCAGCTTTTGCCGCTTTTGCCGCTTCCTGGGCAGCTTTCATCGCAGCACGTGAAATTCTCACTTGAGCCACAACCGTGTTGTCCGGGTGCAACAATTTGTAGTTGTCGCTTGCCAATTTGGTAACGTACAGTTTGTTACCCATTTCGAGTTCGCTGATGTCGGCATCAACGTAATCAGGCAACGCTTTCGGAAGCGCTTTCACTTTCAGTTTACGTTGGTTCAGACGCAAAACGCCACCGTTCAAAACACCTGGCGATGTACCAGTCACACGCACCGGAACTTCAATCGTGATTTCCTTGTCTTCGAACAATTGGTAGAAGTCAACGTGCAGCATTTTGTCAGATACCGGGTGGAACTGGATGTCCTGCAATACCGCGTCAAATTTCTTGTCGCCCAAATCAATCACAACAGTGTGCGCGTTTGGAGTGTAAACCAGGTTTTTGAATGCAATTTCTTCTGCCGAGAAATGTACCGTCTGATTTCCTCCGTATAACACGCAAGGAACCATTCCAGCATTACGCAAGGCTTTAGTCGAAACTTTGCCCACGCTTTCTCTTTCAGATCCTTTAATCGTAATCGATTTCATTGAAAAAAAATTATAGTTAATAAATATTTAGTTGTTAGTGGTTAGTTGCTAGTGGCTAGATAAATCCAGTAACCGTAACTATTCACTAATTTTTTTAATTTCTTTTTTGGCGTTGCCTGTCGGCCGGGCTTTACGTTGCAATCTTTTGTTCCTTTGGTCACAAAAGGATTTTCACTGCAATCCCTAACGCAGATTATTCATTGTGCTACGCACGAAACATTATTCTCCCGAAATAACTTCTTCTAGCAACTAGCAACTAGCAACTAGCAACTTCCCTACATCAAAAACTTCCCGCT
>JAEWLD010000016.1 GCA_023393485.1 Bacteroidota bacterium | reverse complement strand
TTTATGATATCAATGGGGGCGAAATCCTGATCGACGGCAAAAGCATTTCGAATTACGACCTTGAGCAATTGCGCGGCAATATGAGCATTGTTCCCCAGGACGTGATTCTGTTCGGCGGCACAATCCGTGAAAACATCGCTTATGGCAAGCCCGATGCGACCGAACCCGAAATCCGCAGTGCTGCAAAACAAGCCAACGCACTTGATTTCATTGAAGGGTTTCCGGAAAAATTCGAAACCATTGTCGGGGAACGCGGCATCAAACTTTCAGGCGGGCAAAGACAAAGAATCGCGATTGCGCGTGCGCTTTTGAAAAATCCGGGCATCCTGATTCTCGACGAAGCCACTTCGTCGCTTGACAGCGAAAGCGAAAAACTGGTACAACAGGCGCTCGAAGTGCTGATGGAAGGCCGTACGAGCATCATCATCGCACATCGTTTGTCGACCATCCGCAATGCCGACGTGATTTTGGTGCTTGACAAAGGCGGAATCGTTGAACAGGGCACGCACCAACAATTGATCGGGATTGAAAACGGCCTGTACAAAAGTTTGAGCAGCCTGCAATTCAGCGACTTTTAACCTGATGTTTTGAAATTTCGCGGTTAGGTTTATCTTTATCGGCATGATCACATATTCGTCTTTGGGAACGGCAGGCAACCTTGGAAACCAAATGTTCCAGATCGCTTCGGTCATCGGGCTGGCCAAAAAGCACGGGCACGACTATTTTTTCCCTCAGTGGAACTATGCTGAAGTTTTCAACGGAACTTTTCCGGTCGGCCAACGCGACAGCAGTTTCAAATTGTTGAAGGAAACGCGTTTCGATTACCACCAGTGGCCAATCGGCGATGGCAATTACGATATTTCAGGCTGGCTGCAGACCGAGAAGTATTTCGATGTCGATTTTACTAAAAAACTGTTTTCGTTCAACGATGCTCTGGTCAGCCAAACACTCGATAAAGCCCGGCATTTGTTTGGGAAGCCGACCGTCTTGATTTCAGTGCGTCGCGGCGATTTTATCAGGAATCCCGGTGCCTATCAGTTGTCTTACAAGTATTATTTTCTTGCAATCCAGGAACATTTCGCCGACAGCCAAACGTACAATCTTCTTTTTACAAGCGACGACATCGGTTATTGCAAACGCCATTTTTCGTTTCTTCCCAACGCCCGTTTCATTGAAGGTTTTACCCCGATCGAACAACTCATCATCGCCCGAAACTGCGATCACTTCATCATCAGCAATTCCACGTTTTCTTGGTGGGCGGCGTGGCTTGGCGAAAAAGCCGGCTCAAAAATCATCCGTCCGCTCAAGAGCATGCGCGGTAAGGCTGCCCTAAAATTCAATGATAAGGATTATTTTCCCGGGCGTTGGATCGTTTTCGCGCATGAAGGCAAAAATGCCGGGCTCAGACATTGGAAATTGTTTCTCAAAGGTGAAACCGAAGAAGTCTACGACACGGTCAGGATATTCCTAAAAGACACAAAACTTCAGCTCAAGAAAAAGCTCAAAAAATTAATCGGGCGATAACTACTTTGCGGCTTTCCGCCTGTTCTTTTCGGCGGTCAATAGCGCGAGTTCGCGGCCGGTTTGACCCGCAACCGAAGTATTTTCCTGCGCACGGCGGATCAGATACGGCATCACCTCACGCACCGGCCCGAAAGGCAGATATTTAGCGACGTTATAACCGTTTGCCGCAAGATTGTAGCTGATGTTGTCACTCATGCCATACAATTGCCCGAACCATATGCGCGAATCACCGTTGGCAATGCCTTTTTCCTTCATCATTGCCATCAGTTTATAAGTGCTTTCCTCATTGTGCGTGCCGGCAAATATCGCCATTGTATCAAGATGGTCCATCATATAGGACACACAATTGTCATAATTGATGTCAGTGGCTTCTTTTGAGGCGCAGATCGGTGTCGGATATCCTTTTTGAGCGGCGCGTTCATGCTCTTTTTCCATGTAGGCGCCGCGCACGAGCTTCATTCCGATATAAAAACCTTCAGCTTTGGCCTGCTCGTGAAGTTTCTTTAAATAATCGACCCGGTCGTGCCGGTACAATTGAAGCGTGTTGAAAACAATCGCCTTTTGTTTGTTGTATTTTTTCATCATTTCCGCAACCAGATCGTCGGCCGCATCCTGCATCCAGCTTTCTTCACTGTCAATCAATACTTCGACATTGTTATCGTGTGCTTTTTTGCAGACCCGATCAAAACGCCCTACGACCCTGCCCCATTCCATCGCTTCATCCGGCGTCAGGTCTTTGCCTTCGCCGATTTTTTCGTACAACGCGAAACGTCCGAAACCCGTGGGTTTGAAAACCACAAACGGGATCGCTTTGGGGTGTGATTCCGCGAGATCGACAGTTCTTAAAGTGACGCGCAACGCATCGTCAAAACTGGCTTCATCCTCTTTGCCTTCGACTGAATAATCAAGAATCGAGGAAACGCCTTTTGCATGCATTCTTTCAACGACAGGCAAACAATCCTCTTCGGTGACGCCACCGACGAAATGATCGAAAACAGTCTTGCGGATAATGCCTTCAACAGGCAAATGGAGTTTCAAAGCAAAATTCGTAAGTGAAGTGCCAATCCTGACCAGCGCCGGGTTTTTGATCAAGCTGAAAAGGAAATAGGCGCGGTCGAGTTCGGTGTTGGTCATCGATGAGAACGCGACCTCGGTGTTGTTGAAAATTTTCTCCATGAAATTAGGCAAAAGCAGGGTTTTGGTTTGCTCGCCCAAAATTAAGAAAAATTCAGCCGTGCAATGCAAGCTTGGCTAAATATTAACCGCGGAATTATATCGGCTGCAAAAGCGGGGATTCGTTAAAAAAAACCTTATTTTGCCGCTCAAAATTTTCGCGCTATGCAACCTATTGTTTCCAATGGCTATTCGATCTGTTTCAACGAAAGCGGCTACGAGTCGCTCAACACGTTGTTGGCCCAGAGGAATTATTCGGCGATTTTTGTGCTTGTCGACGCCAATACCAATGAATTTTGCCTGCCGGTTCTTTTGCCACGATTGGCCACGGATTTACGGATCGAGATCGTTGAAATTGAAAGCGGCGAAAGTTTTAAGTCTATTGAGACCTGTCTTGAGATATGGTCGATCCTGACAGAACTCGGCGCAGACCGCAAAAGCGTTGTGATCAATCTCGGCGGCGGCGTGATTTCAGATTTGGGCGGCTTTGTGGCTTCGACGTTTAAACGCGGCATCGATTTCATCAACGTGCCGACGACTTTGCTCGGCATGGTCGATGCATCGGTTGGCGGCAAGAATGGCGTCGATCTCGGCAACCTGAAAAACCAGGTCGGGACGATCAATGCGCCCGAAATGGTTCTGGTC
>JAEWLD010000006.1 GCA_023393485.1 Bacteroidota bacterium | reverse complement strand
GTACAATCCGCTGACTTTGGTAAAAGCGACCCAGGGCGTCGGGATGCCGCGCTTTGATTCGGGAAGAAACTTTCCGGTGCCGTCAATCAGCCGAACGCCGACGATGCCCAAATCACCTTTGGTTTCTGCAAAAGCGAGCACTTTTTCAAAAGTGTCTTCGGCCACGACCGTATCGGGATTGAGAATGCAAATGTATTCGCCTTTGGCTTGGGCGACACCGATGTTGTTGCCTTTCGGAAAACCGGCGTTATCAGTATTTGCGATCAGCCTGACCGCGGGAAAATGCGCCCGGATCATCGCCACGCTGTCATCCGTGGAATTATTGTCTACAACGATGATTTCGGCATCAATGTTTTTAATCGCTTTTTCTACGCTCAACACACATTGTTCGAGAAAATAACGCACATTGTAATTGAGGATGACGATGGAAAGCTGCATGTGCAAATATAGTCAGAATTGACAATTGATAATTGACAATTGCGAACGGTAGCCGTGAGATGGAACTGAAGCACAAAACTATTGTCTACTTTATTAAGTAGAAAGCCCGACGTTACATCGGGCTTTCTTAATTGTCAATTGTCAATTGTCAATTAATTTCAATCATTCTTTTTGGCTTCGGCAAAGCTTCTTCTTTTTTTGGAAGCGTGATTTTCAAAATGCCATTTTCATAAACCGCCTGAATATCATCATCCTTGACGGTTTCAGGCAGCGAAAACGATCTTTTGAATGCCGAATGGGTAAATTCGCGACGGGTGAATTTTCCTTCTTCTGTTGTGTTCTCGGTTTTCTGTTCCGATGAAATGACGAGCATGTCATTTTCAAGTTCAATGTTGAAGTCTTCTTTTGACTTGCCTGGCGCCGAAAGTTCAACTTCAAACGCATTGTCGGTTTCGCGGATGTTTACCGGCGGCACTGACACATTCGCGTTTTGGATTCCGCCCATCCAATCAGGCCTGAAAAATTCTTCCATTAATGAAGGAAAGAAATTGCCATTGCTGTTGTTTCGCTTTACTAAGTTCATTTTAAATAAGATTTAAGTTAAACTTTGTTTTCACGTGCGGCCGAAAAACAAGTTTTGTTCCAGTGGGAATGGAAAAGTCATTTTGGCATTTTGTTGCCATTTTGACATTTTGGATGGGTTTGCCGTAATGGGTTTTGGGAAGTTGGCGTAAATTTGCTTTGGGCGGGAGCGCAGCTCCGTTATTTGGTTGTCAGATGGTAAACTTTGTTTTTTGTCGGCTATCTTTGCGGCATGAATTACCTTTCAGTAGAGAATATTTCCAAGTCTTACGGCGAACGCACGCTGTTTGACAATCTGTCATTTGGCATCAATAAAGACCAGAAAATCGCCTTTATCGCAAAGAACGGTACGGGTAAAACGACCATCATGAACATCATTACGGGCAAAGACCATCCTGATTCGGGGCAAGTGGTCATGCGCAAAGACATTAAAATGGCGTTTCTCTCCCAAGTGCCCGATTTGCAGGATGAACTGACCGTCGAGGAATCGATATTCGCTTCAGACAACGCCACGCTCAAGGTAATCCAGGCCTACGAAAAAGCGCTCGAAAACCCGTCTGATGAAGAAAGCTACCAAAAAGCTTTCGATAAAATGGACCAATTAAATGCCTGGGATTTTGAAACCCAATTCAAACAAATCCTTTTTAAGCTCAAACTGGACGACCTGAAATTAAAAGTGAAGAATCTTTCGGGCGGCCAGAAAAAAAGGCTTTCGCTGGCCATCATCCTGATCAATCGCCCAGATTTGTTGATTCTCGACGAGCCAACCAACCATCTGGATCTGGAAATGATCGAATGGCTCGAAAATTACTTCGCCAAGGAAAACATGACGCTTTTCATGGTCACGCACGACCGTTTTTTCCTGGAACGGGTCTGCAATGAAATCATCGAACTTGAAAACGGCAAACTCTACCAATACAAAGGGAACTATTCCTATTATCTCGACAAGAAGAAAATGCGGGTCGCGGCCGAAAACGCCAGCATTGACAAGGCGCAAAACGTCTTCAAACGCGAACTCGACTGGATGCGGCGCCAGCCAAAAGCCCGTACTACGAAATCAAAATCGCGTCAGGATGATTTTTATGTGATCAAGCAAAAAGCGGAAAGCCGGCGCCGCGATCATCAGGTTGAGCTCGAAATCAATATGGAACGCATGGGTTCAAAAATCGTCGAGTTCCATAAGTTGACCAAAAAGTTCAAAGATAAAACCATTTTGGACGGCTTTTCATATGACTTCCAGCGCGGTGAACGCATTGGCATCATCGGGAAAAACGGCACCGGAAAAACTACTTTTCTCAATATTTTGACCGGCGCAATTCCGCCGGACTCGGGCAAGGTCGTGATTGGTGACACGATGAAAATCGGATATTATACCCAAAGTGGCATCACGTCAAAGCACGGCCAGAAAGTCATTGACGTGATCAAAGAATTCGGCGAATACATTCCACTGATGAAAGGTCGGACGATTTCTGCCGGACAACTTTTGGAACGCTTTCTTTTTGACCGAAAAAAGCAACACGATTACGTCGAAAAGTTATCGGGCGGCGAATTGAAACGCCTGTATTTATGTACTGTTTTGATTCAAAATCCAAACTTTCTGATTCTCGACGAACCGACGAATGACCTCGACATCGTCACGCTCAACGTTCTTGAAAATTTCCTGATTGATTATCCGGGCTGTCTTGTCGTAGTGTCGCACGACCGTTATTTCATGGATAAAATCGTTGACCATCTGTTCATATTTCGCGGCGAAGGAAAAATAGAGGATTTCCCTGGGAATTATTCAGATTTCCGCGCATACGATGACAGCGCCGAACCTACAAAAACCGAATCGCTCAAGGAAAAAAACAATTGGAAACAGCAACAGGTCACCGGCGGCGGATTGTCTTTCAATGAACAGAAGGAATACGCCAAACTCGAACGCGAAATCAAGGATCTTGAATACGAGAAAAAGCAAATCGAGCAGTTATTCTCTGACGGTAAAGTCGCCGACGATCAAATTGGATCAAAAGCAAAAGAATTGCAGTCGGTCATTGAGAAAATCGAAAGCAGGGAAATGCGCTGGATGGAGCTGATGGAAAAAATGGAGTAAACCGTGAATCACGGATCATTTGTTCGCGGATTCGCGTAAAAAATATGTGGCATATCATTAGGGCATACTTGAAATTTCTCTGGCATTCGAAAAACCAGTACAGCATCCATTCGCCGTTTGTCTTCGATCTCTTTACAAAATGTATTTACGATAAAACCTCTTTTCCTGAATATCAAATCCTGGAAAGGTTTCGCGGCGAATTGCTCTCGGACGATACCGAAATTGACGTAACAGATTTTGGCGCCGGTTCAAGAGTCTTCAATTCAAACAGGCGGAAAATTTCAGCCATTGCAAAAAACGCCGGAATTTCAAAAAAACGCGCGGAATTGCTTTTCAGGCTGACGCGTTTCTTCAAACCGGAATACGTCCTCGAAATCGGAACATCGTTGGGTTTGGCGACTTCGGCATTATCGCTCGGCAATCCAGATGCGAAAATCACGACGCTGGAAGGTTGCCCTGAAACCGCATCGGCCGCAAAAAAACAATTGGAATCTTTCAACCTGAAAAATGTCGAATTAAAAATCGGCGAGTTTGCGGCTACGATCGATTCTTTCGACTTTCGACTTTCGACTTTCGACTTGATATACCTCGACGGCAACCACCAAAAAGAAGCAACGCTCCAATATTTTAATCTATTGCTTCCGACGATTACCAACGACACCATCTGGATTTTCGATGACATCCATTGGTCTGCAGAAATGGAACAAGCCTGGGAAATCATCAAACAAAACCCCAATGTCACGGTCACGATCGACACATTCCAATGGGGTTTGGTTTTCTTTAGGAAGGAACAGCAAAAACAACATTTCACATTGCGCGCCTAATTGCTCCGAAGCGCGTGTGCAAGTTGGGATTTGCTCATTTTAGAGCGCCCTTCGATGCCTACTTTTTTGGCTTCGCGGTATAAATCCGCTTTGGAGCGGTCTTCATACTTTCCGGCTTTGCCACCGCGTTTTTCGGCGCCGTCGCTGTTGGCGATCCTGGCAGACTTTTCCTTGCTGTAACCTTTGTCTCGCAAGGCTTCGTATTGGTCCTTGTCTTTGACCTGCGGACCTGGGCTTTTTCCTGGCATGATTTCTAAATTTTATAGTTGGTTAAAGTTACGTAATCGGCCGCCGGTTTTGTTACTGAATATTTCAAGCGACTTATATTTTTCCCATAAAAAAATGACAGCCGGTATGACTGTCATTTTTCAAGCAGATGAAAAAATAATTGATGGCTAAGAATTTATTTCGCTTCGTCTTTGGCGTCCTGGTTTTCGTCACCTTTGGCTTTCAGACGGTCAACTTTAAATGTAGTCGCCCACTTTACTTTCAACTCCGCGATTTTCAGGTTGTCTTTAGATG
>JAEWLD010000198.1 GCA_023393485.1 Bacteroidota bacterium | reverse complement strand
CTTATGCGGCATCCTGAGCGCGTTTGTACCGCTCGGCATATAAAAACTCATCACCGAAATATCGCCGAAATCAGCGCGGATGTTTCGTCCCTCAAAATCCATGTGATCAATTCCGGTCCCGAACACGACGTTATCCGGTTCTTGTTTACATAGAATCGCAACGCCACTGTAGCCTTTCTTCTCGGCCGAATACCAGAAATGGTACGGATAACCTGCGAGTTCAAAATCCAAAAGCGGGATTTGTTCCTTTGTCGCCTTGATCTCCTGAAGGCAAATCACGTCCGGATCAGCGGCCTGAAGCCATTGAACAAAGCCTTTATTGATCGCCGCACGAATGCCGTTGACGTTGTATGAAATAATCCTCATAATCAAATTTTGCAGTCCAAAAATAACAAAAAAAATCGACGGTGAAATTGTCAAAACCGATGCAAAAACCCCTTTGCCCCTATGACATTTTTGCTATCTTTGCTTTTCCCTATTAAAACAAAACCACGAATGGGTCTAGTAACCGCCAAGGAAGTTGCACAAGCAATAAAAGCTGATAAATACGGCTTTTTGGGCACCTTTTCAGGCTGGTTGCTGATGAAGGTCTTGCGCATTTCGCAACTCAACGAAATCTATGACCGCAACAAGCATTTGACCGAAATCGAATTCCTGAATGCAATTCTCGACGAGTTCCAGATCAAATTTGAAATTCCCGAAGAAGATTTCAAGCGTTTGCCGAAAGACGGTGCTTACATTACGATATCAAACCATCCGCTCGGCGGTATCGACGGCATTTTGCTATTGAAGCTGATGCTTGAGCGCGAACCGAATTTTAAGATCATCGCGAACTTTTTGCTGCACCGAATCGAACCGATGAAGCCGTACATCATGCCGGTCAACCCGTTCGAAACACATAAAGGCGCGAAATCGAGCACGGTCGGGTTGAAAGAAACTTTTCGCCATTTGAGCGATGGGAAACCGCTCGGCATGTTTCCGGCAGGCGAAGTTTCAACCTATCGCGACGGCAAAATCGTAGTCGACAAAGAATGGGAAGAAGGCGCGATCAAAGTGATCAGAAAAGCGCAGGTTCCGGTAGTCCCGATTTATTTCCACGCGAAAAACAGCCGGCTTTTCTATCATTTATCGAAACTCAGCGACACATTGCGCACGGCCAAGCTTCCATCTGAATTGTTCTCGCAAAAAGACCGGATCATTAAAGTCCGTATCGGGAAGCCGATTTCGGTAGCCGAGCAGAACGAGCACGAAACCCTTGAGGAATACACCGAATTCCTTCGCAAGAAAACCTATATGCTGGCGAAGACTTTTGACAAGGAAAGTTCGTTTTTGCAGCAGGCGCAAAACCTGAAGTTGCCAAAAAGCCCGAAAAAAATCGCGACGCCTTCAGATACCGAGAAGATGATTCGCGAAATCGAAGCTTTGCGCAAAGACGACTCGCGCATGCTGATTTCAAAAAATTACGAAGTATTCTTTACCGAAGCGCACAAAATACCAAACATTCTCCATGAAATCGGGCGTTTGCGCGAAGTGACATTCCGCGAAGTCGGCGAAGGCACGAACGAATCGATTGACATCGACAAATACGACAAGTATTATCATCATATGATTTTGTGGGAATCGGAAACCAGCCAGATTGCCGGCGCATACCGCATGGGCCTGGGTTCGGAAATTTTCCCGAAATACGGGATCGACGGGTTTTATCTCCAGGAATTATTCAGGTTTGAGCCCGAACTTTTCGACATGATGAGCAAGTCGATTGAAATGGGCCGCGCGTTCATCACTAAGGAATACCAGCAAAAACCGATGCCACTGTTCCTGCTTTGGAAAGGCATTGTCCACACGACGTTGCGTTATCCTGAGCATAAATTTTTGATTGGCGGCGTATCGATCTCGAACCAGTTTTCGGACTTCTCGAAATCATTGATGATCGAGTTCATGAAGTCGCATTATTACGATCCGTACGTGGCGCAATATGTTTATCCGAAAAAAGAATACAAGGTAAAACTCCGCGATGCCGACAAGGATTTTGTATTTGAGGAAGCCGAAGCCGATCTGAACAAATTCGATAAAATCATTGACGAAATCGAGCCTGGAAGCCTGCGTTTGCCGGTGCTGATCAAGAAATATATCAAGCAAAACGCGCGCGTGATCGCATTCAACGTCGATCCTTTATTCAACAATGCGGTCGATGGACTGATGTATATCCGGATTGCGGATTTGCCTGAAAGTACCGTAAAACCGGTAATGGAAGAATTCCAGGCCGAACTCGAGCGCCGCCTGGCTGAAAAAGGCGAATTACAATAACTCGAACTTTGTTTTCTTCTTCAACGTCTGCCACTCGGCAGCGGTCAGGATTGCTCTCTGTCTGAACTTTTTATTTTTGATGTAATCGACGATCGCCTCGGCGCGCGCCTGGGATTCAGGATGCGTGCTGATCCAGTAAACGGCATCGGGCATATTGTCTTCGGTTGCCATTTTATACATCAAATCGGCAAATGGCGCGGGATTGACATCGGCTTTGATCATATAATCGATCGAAGTAAAATCGGCTTCGCTTTCCAACTTCCGGTCATAAGCAGATGACGACAACGCGCGAACGGCTTGTGAAGTCATTTTGCCGCCATGTCCGCCGGCCATCGACATCAACACCGAAAGTCCGAATTCCTTGACCATTTTCTTCATCACGTGTCGCTTTTGCAAATGCGCGATTTCATGGCCGATGACGCCCGCGAGCTGCGATTCGTTGTCGCATTCGGTAATCAGTCCGCTGTAGATCACGAGGTAATTTCCGGGCATCGCGAAGGCATTCATTTCGTCTTTTTCAATCACGTAAACCTTAAGCTTACCGCGATTGATGCCGTTTTCGTTGCACAACCGCGTCACGATTTTATCAACTGGCTTGGTGACCGAGTCATTTTTGATCACATCTTCGGTGCGGTTGATGCTTTCCCAGAACATGTCGCCGAGTTTTTGCTCCATGTCACTGGTTTTCTCGTCGATGCTGAACAGCCGCATAAAATCAATTTGCGACAAACCGAACCACAAACCCACAATGGCTGCGATGGCGATCAATCCCTGGAATAACGTTTTTTCGGTCATTATTTTCTGCACATTAAGTTTGTCAAACCGCCAAAAAACCAAAGTTCAACGTGGATGCCTTTACGCGTTTGGATTGCCGAGTAAATGGTTGTCGCGAACTCAAGCAGGTTGACGATGATCACTGTGAAAAGGTATGCGAAGTACGGATTGCTGACCGCTTCATCGCCAAACACAATCGAAATTGTCCACCAGAAACAAACGCTGTTGAGCCCCAGAATGCACAGTTGCGAGAACAACGCCTGGGTGCAATGCCATCGGACAAAGTAAGTGCCTTTGCGATTGGCCAGGAAAAAAGCGAATGTCGCAAAAAGATTGATGATCGGGAAAGGCAATCCGGCAATCAATGCGACGAGTGACATCAGGTAGCTGTTCGATGCTTTTTCGGCCTCGTGTTCAGTTGGCCGGTGTGAAAATTTGGCGTTTGTCATAACGGTTTGTAAAAATTCCATATCCAATTGGCGGCGACGAGTGCGATCAAAATTGCCGCAACCCATTTGATGCGAACGGTACGCTCAAAATTTCGGTAAGCCTCAAGCAACGTTTCGCGTTTTGCCAGCAGGTCATAAATGAGCCAAAATGGTATCAGAACCATGATTACCGCCAGGATGATTCCGATTGGGTTGAGCAACAGTGAGGCGGTAAAATCGCCACGCATAAGCAACAAAACCGAGCGCGTTGAACCGCATGCCGGACACGGAATCCCAAACACATTCCTGACAAAGCAAAGGTGAAAACCATTGTTGTCTTCTATTGAGCGACTGGCAAAAAAAAGCCAGCTGTAGCCTATCGCACAGGCAATGCCGAGGATAGTATACAGCCGGTTTCTACTCATCATTAATAGGCCAACGCCTGTTGGAAAGCTTCCATGTTTTTCTCGCGGGTCGCGCCCATGATCAGGAACCAGTCCACGATTGTCCAGACATACAATCCGCCGCAGGTCAGCAACTTTGCGATGCCCAGACCTGTGTCGCCTATATAGAAACGGTCGATCCCGAAAGTACCGATCAAAATTGAAATGATCAGCGCAGTTGTCGGGTCTTTGAATTGAATCATTTGTACGGCAGACATTTTCGAATCATCGAGCGATAGCAAACGCTCGCGGACAGCACCCAAATGGTGGCTTTCGAAAAATTTTGAGTTCATCATCATGAACATGTCTACTTTGTGTGAATCCATTTTTGTTTTGTTTTGGAGTTAAGGCGATAAATGTAAAAATTATTTTAAATTCTGAATTTTAAATTTTAAATTATTTTGAGAGCCTGAACAGCCGAAATGCTTCCTCTGCCGGAATAGTCCCATCAAGCCTGATCCTTAATCAAAATCATAATTCTTAATTCATCGGCCGAACAACAATTTGATTTTATCGACGACGACTTGTGCGAGCTTCTCTTTGCTTTCGTGCGTCCAGCCAGCGATATGCGGCGACAGGATTACATTTTCTGCCTGCAACAAATATCTGAAAGCGTCAGGCAGATCACCGTCGAACAAATGCTCAAAAGATGATTTTTCATATTCCAAAACATCGAGTCCGGCGCCCAGGATTTTCCCTGATTGCAGTCCTGCCACCAAATCATCCGTCACTACATTCTTGCCGCGTGAAGTATTGATTAACCAAAACGGCTTGGCAAATGAGTCGATAAACCCGGCATTGACCATTTTATCGGTATGGTGCGTCCACGGAATGTGAAGACTCAGTACATCGGCCTTTTGTTTGAGTTCCCCGAGCGAGACCTGTTTGGCATTCCGGTTTGCTATGTTCGGCAAAATATCGTGGCACAAAACCTCAACTTCAAAACCGCGCAGCTTCTTTGCGAAGGCTTTTCCCATGTTTCCATAGCCGATAATCCCAACGGTCTTGCCATCGAGTTCATGTCCGCGGTTGGCTTCACGGTTCCAATGGCCGGAGCGGATTTCGCGGTCGGCGGTGTTGATTTTGTTGAAAAGTGCGAGCAGTAACGCCAGTGAATGTTCACCGACTGCGTTGCGGTTGCCTTCGGGTGCGGCGATGAGCGCGATATTTTTTTCGGCGGCATATTCGGTATCGATGCTTTCAAGACCTGCGCCGACCCGTGCGATGAATTTTAGGTTTGTGGCTTTGTCGATGAACGCGCGATCGATTTTGAAACGGCTTCGGATGACGATGCCATCGTATTCGTGGATCTTGTCTTCGAGGGTTTGCTTATCAGATTTGTAATCTTCGTGGTTTTCAAAACCGGCGGCGGCCAGTTGTTCGAGCAATAACGGGTGATTGGTGTCGAGGTGAAGGATTTTTATGGTTCGCATGGACGAGTTGTTTTCCAAAGATAAAGTTTAATTTTGGAAACGGCCGTTATCGTAATCATAAGTTGGGTGTGTGGTGCGGCGAGCAATATGCGATCAGCTTATTGCGAGCCGATGAACGCCCTAAATCCCCAAAATCATTTTGGCAATCCAGAAATAAATCATGATGCCGAAGACGTCATTGGTCGTGGTAATGAACGGACCGGTCGCGATTGCGGGATCGATTTTGTTTTTGTTGAGCACAAGCGGCACAACTGTTCCCAATGTCGCCGCAAACAGGATTACGACAAACATCGAAATCGAAATTGCCAAACCAACCAGATATTGCTCGTACATAAAAGAGTGATACAGAAAAAGGAAAGATGAAATAATGGTTCCCGAAATCATCGCTACCGAAAGTTCCTTGGTCAGATAATTTCTGCTGAATGCGGTCAGCGAACCGTTTGCCAAACCTTGCACCACGATAGCCGACGCCTGAACCCCAATATTTCCCGCAGTTGCCGAAAGCAAAGGCACAAAAATGATCAATGTTGAATATTGCTGCGCCGATGTCTCATTTTCCTTTAAAACAAGTGACGCGACCAATTCAATGAACATACCGATCAACAGCCACGGAAGCCGCGCCTTGATCATTTCAAAGACGGTGTCGCCCGCTTCGACGTCCTGCGTGATACCGGCTGCGAGTTGGTAATCCTTATCGGCTTCGTCCTTGATTACGTCTACGATATCGTCAATCGTAATGCGGCCTACAAGCCTGCCCATTTCATCGGTCACCGGAATCGCTTCAAGGTCATATTTCTGCATGATCCTGGCAACTTCAACATCTTCAGTGTCAACATTGACCGAATTCAGTTTTGGGATGTAAACGTCGCTGATTGGTTTTTTTGTCGAGGTGACAAGCAAATCCTTCAATGACAAACGGCCTTTCAGACGGTCTTCGTCATCGACCACATAGATTGAATGGACGCGCGATACATGTTCCGCCTGGCTTCGCATCTCTTTCACACAGTGCAAAACTGTCCAGTTTTCATTGACCTTGACGAGTTCTTTGTGCATCAAGCCGCCGGCGGTGTTTTCCTTATAACGGAGCAGGTCAACAATGTCCTTGGCGTGTTCGACGTCTTCAAGTTCCTGGATAACTTCCTCTTTCTTTTCCTGTGAAAGTTCGGCGATGATGTCTGCCGCGTCATTGGTTTCAAGCTCGTCAAGTTCTTCGGCGATTTCCTTCGGCGAAAGGCGTTTGAGGATTTTCTCGCGAAGGTCATCCTCCATTTCGAGGAGAATTTCCGCGGTTTTTTCGCTTTCGAGGACTTTAAAGATATAGGTTGCCTCGTCAATATTGAGTTCGTCGAGGATTTCAGCGATATCAGCCTGGTGCATATCAGCCAGCAACGCTTCAACTGCGGCGCTGTCGTTGCTTCGGATCAGCTCTTCAAGCTGCGCAATGAGTTCTTTGCTGATTTTAAACTCCATCCGACTGAATTTTTTGGGTCAGGTCTATGAACTGCGAAACCCCGAGCTGTTCGGGACGCAGGGCAAAGATAGCATCTTCCCGCAAACTTTCAGATAAATTGAGTGTTTTTAAACTGTTGCGCAAGGTTTTCCGACGTTGCTGAAATGCCGTCTTGACTACCCTGAAAAAAAGTTTTTCATCACATTGCAGCGAATAATTTTCCTTTCTCCTGAGCCTGAGCACGCCCGACTTGACTTTTGGCGCCGGCGTAAAAACATGTTCAGACACGGTAAACAAATAGTCTGCATCATAAAAGGCCTGGACCAGAACCGATAAAATCCCATAAGTTTTGCTGCCTTGTTTTTCACAAATGCGTTCGGCAACTTCTTTCTGGAACATTCCCGAAAACTCCGGAATCAGGTCCCGGAAATCGAGCATCCGAAAAACGATCTGGCTCGATATATTGTACGGGAAATTGCCTATGACCGCGAAAGGTTTCCCGTCGAACAATGTGTTGATGTTGTATTTGAGAAAGTCGACTGAAATGATATGTCCGTGTAATTTCGGGTAATGGCCATTGAGGTAATCAACAGATTCAGTATCGATTTCTATCACGCTTACATTCACCGGTTTATCTAACAGATATTTGGTCAAAACGCCCATTCCCGGCCCAATTTCAAGAATATCGTCATAACCGTCAAGGCTTAGCGTGTCGGCGATTTTACGGGCCGTATTTTCGTCGTTGAGGAAATGTTGCCCGAGGTGTTTTTTGGCTTTTACTTTATCCATTTTTTTTGTCGAAGGTCGAATGTCAAAGGTCAAACGACGTGTAGTGGAATTTGCTCTTGGCATGAACTATCCATTCTTGGATTTACTTTTTAACGATCAAACTTGAAACGACATTTTGTACGACGCTATCTTCGTTCGACATTGGACGTTCGACGTTCGACCTTACACTGCCTTATGATCACTGATAAACTGCAATTCAGTCCTAAAAGAAACAACATGGTCGCCAAACAGCGAACGGGTTCTTTCGCGCAGGCGATCGGCATCTTCAGAATAATATTTATCGAGCGTCGCCTTGCTATCCGTGAAAAACTGCACAGAGTATGTCACGCCGCCCATATCTTCCTCGACCAAAACCTTTACCAGACGCGCTTTGATAAATTTGCCGGTGGCAATCATTTCGGGGATGTGTTCGTGTTGCATCCAGTGCAGCCATTTTTCATGGATGCTTTCGGCAACGTTTGACGTGACGTTATAGATGATCATTTTAGCTGTTTTTGTCGCCGCGCAATTGCCTGAAAGCGTTGCGGGCATCGGTGAAATAAATGCTGTCCTGGTGTTCGAATATGATTTTTTCATACCGCGACTTTGCCTTTTCGGGATCGGCGAGTTTCTTTTCATAAATCTGCCCCGAGAAAAATAAGGCTTCGTCCACGTAAATGCCGTCGGCGTGCTTCTCGATGATGTTGGCATAATGCGTGAGTGCGGCCTGATAATTCCCCAGCTTTTCTTCGATTTCGGCCAATTTGAGCATCGTAGCCGGCTCAATTTCATTTCCTTTGTCCTGAACCAGGATTTGCTCAAAGGCAGCGAGCGCTTCATTGGTCTTGTTTTTATACAACAAATAGTCGGCGCGCGCGAATTTCCTGAGAGCGACTTGAGTGGAATCGGCCGCAGTGTTATCGCTGATCAGCAAAAAATATTGCATCGCATCGTTGGCGATAAGTTCCGAAAAAACCGATTTAAGTTCCTGGAATTGCTTTTGCGCCCATTGGAAATCACCTTTGAAATAGCTCGTTTTGGCAGATTTCAGGCTTGCCTCGTGACCAACGGCATCATTTTTTAAATCTTCCTCGATTTGTGAATAATACAACAACGCCTGGTTGAACTTTTCTTCATAAAGGAAAATATCCGCCAGTTCCATTTTGACCTCGGTCATGTCGTATTTATTGAGCCGCATTTCAAGGGCAGCCTTTAAAATCGCTTTCGCCTTTTCGGGATTGTTCAGATTGAAAGTCAGGAAGTGAGCCTGTAAAATCTGCAACTTCAGCGAATATTGGCTGGCCGTGAATTCATCGAGCAACTTTTGTAGGTCGGCTTCGATGGCTTTATAATCTTTTTCCTTGGCATTTTTGATCCGCATTTCGATCAGGTAGTAATTCGCCTGGACGGCAATCTCCAAGTCATTGGTGTTTTCAAGCACAAATCCGAGAATTTCCCTGGCAGTTTCTTCTTCGCCTTCGGCAATCGCGAGTTGCCCGAGATTGACGATGTTTGAAAAAGTTTCTGGATTGCGCTTGTAAATGGCTTTTTCCTGGACGAAAGCTTTGCCGTAATCCTTTTGCTGTACGAAATACCAGCTCAGGAATTGGTTCCAGAAAATATCCTGGCCTTTTTGCGCCCGGACCAAAAGCGCCTTCCGAAGCGAATCATTGAAGTTGACGTCGGCGTCTTCAGTCATAAAGCGCGAGAGCTGATTTTGGATCATCACCAGGCTGTTCGGGTTGGCGAATGCTTCGTCGAGAAATGTGGAAATCATCATATCCGAATTGCCGAGTTGACCGTACAACAGCGCAACCTGATAATTGAAATTGAATTTCGGCTCGAGTTCTTTTGCAAGCTTATAGGCATTCAGCGCATAATCTATCAATACGCGCCGCTCAAAAACCGCAGCGATGCTAAAGACTTCGTTTGGATTTTTCCTGATCGCGTCGAGTGCCTCGTCATAACACTTTTTCGCCCTGGCATCGTCCTTTTGCAAATGATAATTATAACCGAGTTCGACCAGAAGTTGGCCCTGTTTATATCGGTCATACCTGTCCTGAATCGCCTTTGACGCCTTGTCATATTGCTGAAGCTGCTGAAGGCTTTCGACCATCCGCTGAAAATAATAGCCATTGGCCGGCGATTGGACAAGCAAGTCCTGATAGCTCAGTAATGCCTTTTCGAAATCGCCTTTGTCAAAATAATTGGCTGCGAGCTGTTCGTTTTGCGCGAACAACGACACCGACAAAAACAGCATTATTAAACAAAAGATCTTTTTCATGGCGGACCAAAATAACAAGCCGTACTAAAGTAACACAAAATGCCTCACTTCAGCACGGCTTTTATAAACATTAACTTTTATCCTTAATTAATGATATCAAACCCGCAATACGGGCGCAAAACCTCTGGAATCACGATACCTTCAGGCGTTTGGTAATTCTCGATAATGCCCGCCAATACGCGCGGCAATGCCAACGAACTTCCGTTGAGCGTATGCGCCAATTGGTTTTTGCCATCTTTGTCGCGGAAGCGAAGCTTTAGGCGATTTGACTGGAAGGTTTCAAAGTTCGATACCGATGAAATTTCTAGCCAGCGATCTTGTGCCGTTGAGAACACTTCGAAATCATACGTGAGTGCCGAAGCGAATCCCATATCGCCGCCACAAAGACGCAATACGCGATAAGGCAACTTTAGTTCATCGAGGATCGATTTGACATGCTCGACCATACCGTCAAGCGCCGCGTATGAGTTTTCGGGCTTTTCTATTCGGACGATTTCGACTTTATCGAATTGGTGCAAACGGTTCAGGCCGCGAACATGCGAACCGTAAGATCCGGCTTCACGGCGGAAACACGGCGTATATCCGGTCGCCATTACCGGCAATTCGCCTTCGGGCAAAATCACGTCACGCCAAAGGTTTGTGACCGGAACTTCGGCGGTCGGGATCAGATATAGATCGTCGATTCCAACGTGATACATTTGGCCTTCTTTGTCGGGCAATTGACCGGTTCCATAGCCCGAGGCTTCGTTTACCAAATGCGGCACCTGGAATTCCTTGTAGCCGGCTTCGGTATTTTTGTCGAGAAAATATGAAATCAGCGCGCGCTGCAATCTTGCGCCTTTGCCTTTATAGACCGGAAAACCCGCACCCGTAATTTTGACTCCCAGCTCAAAGTCGATGATGTCGTATTTCTTTACGAGTTCCCAATGTGGTTGGGCATCGCCGTGCAATTCCGGAATTTCACCACTTTGGAAAACCGTGAGATTGTCTTCGGGCGTTTTGCCTTCGGGAACGATATCGGCCGGCGTATTTGGCAGCGTATAAAGTTTCTCGGTGAGCAACGCCGCAAGTGTATCGCCTTTTTCCGAAAGTGTTTTGCTTTGCTCTTTGAACTGGGCGGTTTTTTCTTTGAGGATTTCGGCTTTGGCCTTTTCACCCGATTTCATCAATTCGCCGATGTCTTTCGAGAGTTTGTTTGATTCTGCAAGGATGGCATCAAGCTGGACTTGGGTAGCGCGCCGCTCTGCGTCGAGTTTGACGACTTCGGCTACGGTTTGCGCAGCGTCGATATTTCTTTTGGCCAAAGCCTTGACGACTTTTTCCTGATTTTCCCTGATGAATTGAATCTGTAACATGGCGTTAATTTTAGAGTGGCAAATGTAATAAATATGTTGATTCTTCGGCGTTATTTGTTGATGTTTGGATTTGCGCCGGTAAGACCCGAACCGATTATTTTGGTTAACTGATTCGCATTGCTTCCCGGGAGTTGCGCAGTTTATGAATGATAGCCGGCGTTCAAGACCTGCAAGGTTTTGAAAACCTTGCAGGTCTCCATAGCCACTACCGGATAACCATCAAACCCTAAATTAAGATTTGCTAAAGATTTCTGGTTTTTATTAAAAATAGTGTTGCCCGTTAACAAATGCAACGTATTTATATGCGTATATTTGGGCGCAAATTTAAAATCCCAATGAAGAACTTTTACCTGCTCGTCGGAATCTTGGCATTCTCAACGGCTTTTGCCCAAATTGATGAAATTTCCCGCATCGCCGATTCCGAAATGAAAGCTTCATCATCGCTGATGAACGTCGCGGTCAATCCTGACACACAAAATTACGACGTTACTTATCATAAACTTGAACTGACCGTTAATCCGGCGCAAACTTCGGGCGCGTTGACAGGAAAAGTGACCACGACATTTACTGCTTTGTCGAATATGACTTCAATAGTTTTTGACTTCAACAGCCACTTGACGGTAACCTCGGTCAAAAAAGGAACGACGAACTTGACTTTTACGCAGTCATCAACCGAACTGACGATCAACCTCGGCGCGATTCAAGCTCCGGGAACATCGGCTACGATCGAGATCAATTACAACGGAATCCCGCAATCTACTGAAGGTGCATACGTTAGGACAACGCATAGCGGTTCGCCAATTATCTGGACGCTGTCTGAGCCGTTTGGCGCACGTGATTGGTGGCCATGCAAACAAGATTTGAACGACAAAGCAGATTCGATTGACATTTATATTACGGCGCCGCAGCAATACGTTGCCGTGGCCAATGGATTACAGATCGAGACAACTACCAGCGGCACCAATAAAACGACGCACTATCATCACGGCTACCCGATTCCGGCATACCTGGTCGCCTTCGCGGTGAGCAATTACAGCACTTTTACGCTGCAGGCCGGAACGGCGCCAAATACTTTTCCGATAATAAATTATGTCTATCCTGAAAATCTGGCATCGGCGCAGGCCGAAATTCAGGAAACGGTCGGAATTATGGATTTGTATGAGACATTGTTTGAAACTTATCCGTTCTCCGATGAAAAATACGGCCATTGCCAGTTTGGCGGCGGCGGTGGAATGGAACACACAACCGTGTCATTCATGGACGGTTTTGACCGCCAGTTGATTGCCCACGAACTCGGGCATCAATGGTTTGGCGATAAAATCACATGCGGCTCGTGGAAAGACATTTGGCTCAATGAAGGTTTTGCCAGTTATCTTGCGATGCTCGTGACCGAAAACATGGACGGCCTGGAAACGATTATTAGTTACAAAGGCGCCGTAGTTGAATTCATTTGCTCGCAGCCCGGCGGCGCGGTTTACCTGACTGATGCTGAAGCGCTCAATTCGGCCCGGATTTTTTCAAGCCGTTTGAGTTACAATAAAGGTGCGATGGTACTCGAAATGCTTCGCTGGAAGCTCGGCGACGCGGTGTTCTTCCAGGCGCTCAAAAATTATCTCGCAGATCCAAACCTCGCCTACAAATATGCAACTACAGAAAATCTTAAGTCGCACTTTGAAGCCGCTTCAGGACTCAGCCTGACAGAATTTTTCAATGATTGGGTCTACAACCAAGGCTATCCAAGTTATGACGTGACCGTTCAAGGCACGAGCGGGCAAGTGACAGTGACAATCAACCAAACGCAGTCGCATCCATCGGTGTCATTTTTTGAAATGCCGGTTCCGGTTCGCTTTTACGGCTCGAACGGCGAGACTTTCGACGCGATTTTCGACAATACTTCAAACGGGCAACAATTTGCGGCCAACGTGCCATTTACTATTGTCGGTTTTGACATCGATCCCGACGTACACCTGATTTCGTTCAACAATTCAGCGACTTTGGGCAACCAACAAGTCGGCAGGCTTGAAAGCGTGAGGCTTTATCCGAATCCCGCATCGACTATGCTGCAGGTCCAGTTGCCATCCGGCGTAACGATGAAAAACGCGATTTTCCACAACGCGCTGGGGCAAATCGTCATGAAATCAGAGGGACAAATTTCGTGGGACATTTCAAAATTGGCGAGCGGTGTCCACTTCGTAACGGTCGAAACCGATTCAGGTTCGCGAACCTTGAAGTTCGTCAAAAATTGATCAAGCGGGTTTTCCCGCTTTTTTTTGTGGATTTCTTTCACCCGAAACTTCAAGACAATTCGAGCCGCATAAACCCAAACGAACCAAGGCAGTAAATTAACATACTTTTAAAAGCCCTGCCGCAAAATCTGAACAGAATAGTTTACTTTTGTCCGTCAGAAATTAAAATTACAAATGGAGATTGCCATCAAACTTTCCCAATTCATCATGAGCCTTTCGCTGCTCATCATCTTACATGAGTTGGGACATTTTATTCCCTCAAAATTATTTAAGACGCGCGTTGAGAAATTTTATCTGTTTTTCGATGTCAAGTTTGCGCTGATCAAGAAAAAAATCGGTGAGACCGAATACGGCATTGGCTGGCTGCCACTGGGCGGTTATGTAAAAATTGCCGGCATGATTGACGAAAGCATGGACAAGGAACAAATGGCGCTTCCGCCACAGCCTTGGGAATTCCGTTCGAAACCGGCGTGGCAGCGATTGATCATCATGCTCGGCGGTGTGACGGTAAATTTCATTCTGGCTTTCTTGATTTACATCGGAATGACGTATGCATACGGCGATTTGTACATTGCAAATAAGGATGTGGTCGACGGTGTTTGGGTTCCGAACCCGATCGTGGAAAAGACCGGGCTTAAAACCGGCGACAAAATCGTTTCGGTCAATGGCGTTGCAGTTGATCGGTTTGAACAGGTCAACGAGCGTTTGATGCTTGCCAATGACATCATCGTCGAGCGCAACGGACAGCAAAAGGAAATCAAATTGCCTGGCGACTTTATCGGGAAATTGCTCGATGGTAAACGCCAATCGATTGTTGAGTATCGTGTGCCGTTCATTGTACAGGAGGTCGCCGACGATTCGCCAAATAAAGATGCGCTGAAAGCCAAAGACATCGTGACTAGTTTCAATGGCCAATCTGTAAAATACGCCGATCAGATTCTAGATCAAATCGAAAATTTCAAAGGAAAATCAGTCCCGGCTACGGTCAAACGCGATGACACGGAAATCGCCGTTACAATAAAGGTTTCCGACAGCGCAAAGCTCGGTGTTGTTTACGCCGCCAGGATTCCTTACAACAACATGGAAAAACTCGGGCTGTACAAATTGACCCGACAGCAATACGGCTTTTTTGAATCGTTTCCGGTAGGCATTGAAAAAGGCGTTGACCGCGTTGCAGGTTATTGGGATCAATTGAAGGCGATTTTCACTCCATCGACCGGCGCTTATAAAGGCGTTGGCGGATTTAAGGCAATTTTCGACATATTTCCTGAACAATGGAGTTGGGAAGCATTTTGGGCGATTACGGCACTGTTGTCGATCATGCTTGGCGTGATGAACCTTTTGCCGATTCCCGTGCTCGATGGCGGACACGTGTTGTTCCTTTTGTTTGAAATGATTACCCGTCGTAAACCGAGCGACAGGTTTATGGAATATGCACAAATGACTGGTTTTGTCATTCTTATCGCATTATTATTGTTTGCGAATGGAAACGACATTTACCGCTCAATTGTCCACAAATAAAAATTTCATTTTTTTTAGGGTAAAATATTTGCGAAAAGAAAAAATCGCACTATATTTGCCCCGCTTTAAAAGGCATATGCCTTCCTCCTTAGCTCAGTTGGTTAGAGCATCTGACTGATAATCAGAGGGGCCTTGGATCGAGCCCAAGAGGGGGAGCTTAAAAATCCTGACAGAAATGTCGGGATTTTTTGTTTTATAC
>JAEWLD010000196.1 GCA_023393485.1 Bacteroidota bacterium | reverse complement strand
GGACTGCAACGGGATTGTCTTCATCGATCCGCATTTCAAGCCTGCGCTCGAAAAGGGATTTTTCGGCTTCGGTATATTTGTCTGCGAACTTATCGGTTTTGTGGAGCAGGTCGTAAGCGATGTAATTCGTTGGCCACAAATGATAGTTGGTCAAAACCGAATCGTCAATGACTTGTGCAAGCGCCTGGATTTGCTTGTTTGTGTTGTCGTTTTCAGCCTCGATCGCATCGAGCTCTTTGTTGAGAATGTCGCCAACGTGGATGTGGATGCGTTTTTTCTGCCCCATGATGCCGCTCATCAGCGTGATGAAATCCTCGTTTTTCTCCTTCTTGTAAATCTCCTGCTTGGCTTCGGCCAGCAAACGGGGCATTTTGAGCGCATCGGTCGGATCGTATTCATACGAAATCGAAACCGGAACGATCTTGATTTTTTTGAAGTATTTCATCAAATTTTCCTCATCGCTTCCCATCGCAAGCATTTTGAGAACGCCTTGCTGGGTTTCATCGTTGCCGTCTTTGGTCCGGCCTTCGCGCTGGGCAATCCAGACCGAACGGTTCTCGCGGCGCAGCAGTCGGCAAATGTATTCAGACATCAGCTTGGAACTCATCAGCAATTCACGCGGCGAAAGGCTTCGCTGGACCAAAAAGTTGCGGTTGAGCCTTGACAATGTGTGAAGGAAATTCCGCTGGACGAGGTTGTCGCCAATAGCCGATGCGGTCATCACCAGGCCGTGGTCAAACAGGCTGGCGTTGATCAGCGAAGTGTCGAGGATGATATCGCGATGATTTGAAATAAAGAGGTAAGCCGTATTTTTTTCGAGTTTTTCAAAACCCGATGTCGTCAGGCCGTCAGACGTTTTCTCGAGAACTTTCATCAAAGCGCGATAGATGAAATTGATCTGGAAATCGCGGATCGAGTACGTGCGCCGCAGCTGCTCTTTCCATACTTCATCGTCGACGCCCGGAAATGTAAATTCCATCAACGCCTTCATCATCGGGTGGTTTAGCGAGGCCTTGATGGCGTCGTTCACTTCAGCATCGTAAAACGGACGGATTGCGTCGAACTTTTGAGACATTGGCTTGAGTTGAGGCAACAAATTAACAAATTTTTCCAAAAACAAACCGCAATTTGCTGTTAAATCCCGAATACATCTTTTGAATTTTCGGTTGTGATGCGGGCGATTTCAGCGTCGGGCAAACCATAGATTTCCGACAATTTCGCAATTACATGCGTCAGATAAGCGCTTTCATTGCGTTTGCCACGATACGGAACAGGCGCGAGATAAGGCGAATCGGTCTCAAGAACAATGTTTTTCAAGTCGATTTCAGCCAAATATCGGTCGAGCCCGCCATTCTTGAAAGTGACAACACCGCCGATGCCGAGCTTCATCCCGAGCGAAATCGCCTTTTCGGCATGAGATTTTGTTCCGGTAAAGCAGTGGAAAATTCCAAAAAGGTCGTCACCGCGCTCGCTTTCGAGCACTTCAAAAATCTCGTCGAAGGCATCGCGGCCGTGAATGTTGATGGGCAAACCATGATGCTTGGCCATTTGGATTTGCCGTTTGAATGCCTGCTGTTGGATGCCGAGCGTGGTTTTGTCCCAAAACAGGTCAATCCCGATTTCACCGACAGCGTAAAATTTGCGCCGTGCCAATTCGGCTTCAACGAACGCCAATTCAGCATCGATGGTGTCTGCCTTGACATGCGTTGGATGCAAGCCCATCATCAGGAAGGTATTGTCGGGATACCGCTTTTCGAGATCGTACATCGCATCGGCATAAGTTGAATCGATTGCGGGAATGAAAAACCTTGTAACACCGGCATCGAGCGCGCGTTGTACCATTTCGGCGCGGTCTTCAGTGAATTGTTTGCTGTATAAATGGGTATGGGTATCGGTAATGGTCATAAACAAATGCAAAGGTAAAGCAAACTTCGGAGTATTTGAGCTACTTTTACGATTCTACGACGAACCGATCTATGAAAAATCTCCCCGAAATTCTCAAAGCCGGGAATTACAAGAAAATAAAATTCACGATTTCAAAAACCAACCACTTGCTGGTCAATGCGTCAATAAACGGCGTCAAAGGAAAATTCATTCTCGACACCGGCGCGTCAAACAGTTGCGTCGATTTTGAAGACGTATCGCAATTCAAGCTTACCGCCGCACATTCCAAAACCCGCGCTGCCGGAGCCGGCGCAACTGGAATGTTTACCCAGATCGCTCAGGACAACATACTAAAAATAGGGCGTTGGCAATACAAAGGTTTCAATCTTGTGGTTTTTGACATGTCTCACGTAAATGCCGCGCTCATTGAACACAAAGCCAAGCCCGTGCAAGGAATTTTGGGCGCCGATGTCTTACTTGAAGGCCGGGCGATTGTTGATTATGCCAACCACTATCTTTACCTCAAAAACTAAAAACTCGAATTGTGCGGGTTTTTTTTGTGCAATCAAATTAAACCCCTATGTTTGGCCTCACAATTCTAAAAACCCATTATTTTTTATGAAAAAGTTATTTTTATTTTTGACTGTTGCCGCGTTCGCAGTTTCTTGCTCGAAAGACGACAACGGCGGTGGTTCAGACTCGATCACTTTTAAGGTAAACGGAACCAGCAAGTCAATGAGCAACATTCAGGTTGATCAGGAGCCCGATGGCGAAGGCGGTGTTTATTTGACCGTTACAGGTTCAATTGGCGGCGCAACTGAAATTTTTGCATTCGAAAGCATGAATGGCGAAGTTGGCTCAGGCGCAGCTTGGGGATTTGCCTACATGACTGACGGTCACGATTATTATGACAATGGCGACCTTAACGTTGTTGTCGAAACAAATAACGGACACCACATCAAAGGCACTTTCACAGGATCGATGATGGACTGGGAAAGCAGTGACGAAGTTACCATCACTGATGGCAAATTTGACATTTCTTACTAAGAAGTCTTGTTTGGAATGACTAAAATCCCGCTGACCGGCGGGATTTTTTTTGCGATGGCATTATGTTTGTCGGGCGCAAAAAAGTACGATTTCAAAAAAATTTGGGCGTACTGATTAGTTAATTTATATTGCAACCGTTAAAATCCCCTAAAAATGAAACAAAAATTACTTTTCTCAATGTTGCTGGTATTTGCCCTCGGCAGCTCATTTGCCCAGCAATTTGGCCACCTGACCATTTTCTCTGAAGATGGAGACAAATTCACCCTGGTTCTCAACGGTGAAAAAATCAACGACTTTCCGCAAGCAAATCTGCGTGTTGAAGAATTGAATCAGCCATATTACAACGCCAAAATCATATTTGAAGATGGCAGCAAACAACCAATCTCGAAAAACAATTTGGCTATCGCGGACGTTGACGGCATCTATAAAGATGTTACCTATAAAATCAAGCGCGATAAGAACAACGCATCGAAAATGAAAATGAATTTTTTCTCAATGTCGGACGTCGATCCCGGATTTCTCCCGCCGTCAAACGTAAAAGTTGTCCATTACGGCCAGCCAATGCCGCCGCCGGCTTCCTCGGGAACGGTTACCCACACCACGACTACGACGACGTCCTCGGGCAATAATGTAGGCGTGAATGCGGGCGTAAGCATCGACGGCGTTGGAATCGGAATCAATATGACCGTCAACGATCCCGACATGCAAGTTTCGCATACGCAAACCACAACCACCACAACTTCGTCGTCATCGTCCTCAAATTACGGGCATGTTGAAGAAGTTCGCGGTTGCGCCAACAATCGTTGCATGACTCAGTCAAATTTCAACAGCGCGCTGCAGACCATCAAAGGACAAAGCTTTGAAGAAACAAAACTTAAGACCGCGAAACAAATTGCTGCGGCAAACTGCATGACCGCATCCCAAATTGCAGACATTTGCCGCGTTTTTAGTTTTGAGGACAGCAAGCTCGATTTCGCAAAAGCCGCTTACAGCAACTGCACCGAGCCTAATAATTACTTTAAAATAAACAATGTATTTTCATTTAGCTCGAGCGTTGACGAATTGACTGAATTTGTCACATCGCGCTGACTAAAGCAGAAATCATGGAAAAATCCTGTTCCTACCGAGCAGGATTTTTTTTGCTTTGCGGAAATCCGGGCATGTTTTCGCAGACCGACGCCGCGGCCGGTGTAAACCCGATTGCGGTGGCGTCGGCGTTTATGCCAATGACTTCGCCGCAGGCCATTTTTACCGGCGCTGAAAATACCGATCAGACGCATTTGCGATAGATACGTTTTCAATAATTCTCAAAATGCCGCCAACAGCCACAGAACTTCCCAACGTAATGTCTGTGAATCGTTTATTCCTCCGCTTAACGCCAGTGAACATTACTATACGCAGCCTCGGACGAGGCCAATGCCGTGCTTGCAGGTGTCGAGATATTTTCGATAACCGGCCAGAGCATGTTGTCGCAAAAACCCAGCGGCATTTCTTCGACTTGGAATTTATCTGAAATTACAGCTGGGAATCTATTTCGTACAATCACAGCCGTCAACGGCCTGCGCCAGACTATAAAAATCGTTAAGAGTAATCGGCCAAGGCAAAAAATAAAATCCCGCTCAATACCAAATCTGAGCGGGATTTCCTTCTATAAAAAAATTGGAGAAACTACAATTCAAGAGCCTTGAGCGGATTGCTGCCCATCAACAGTTCAGCAGGATTCTCAAGGCCTTCTTTTACCGCAACCAGGAATCCGACTGATTCGCGGCCGTCGATAATGCGGTGGTCATATGACAATGCAACGTACATCATCGGGTGAATTTCAACTTGTCCGTTGACGGCGATCGGGCGCTCAATGATATTGTGCATGCCCAAAATGCCAGATTGCGGCGGGTTGATGATCGGCGTTGAGAGCATCGAACCGAAAACCCCGCCGTTTGAAATCGTAAACGTTCCGCCTGTCATATCGTCAACTGTGATTTGGCCGTCACGAGCGCGGATCGCCAGACGCTTGATTTCGGATTCGATGCCACGGAAGGTTAAATTCTCGGCATTGCGCACAACCGGAACCATCAAGCCTTTCGGCCCTGATACTGCAACGGAAATATCGCAAAAATCGTATGAGACTTTTTGATCGCCATCAATCATTGAATTGACGTCCGGGTACAATTGCAATGCGCGCGTCACGGCTTTGGTGAAAAACGACATATAGCCGAGGCTCAGCCCGCCGTGTTTTGCTTTGAACGCATCTTTGTATTCGTTGCGGATCAGGTTGAACGGCGTCATCTTGACTTCATTGAACGATGT
>JAEWLD010000194.1 GCA_023393485.1 Bacteroidota bacterium | reverse complement strand
GGTAATAATACGTTCCGTCGGGAAGGTCATGGCCGTTGTCTGTCTGGCCGTGCCATTGGTTGGTATAATTCGCGACCGTAAAGACTTTTACGCCGTAACGGTTAAAGACAGACAATTGTTTGATGTCCATGCCGCTGAGGTCGAAAGAATCGTTCATCCCGTCGCCGTTTGGTGAAATGCCTTTGGGGATGTTGCAGAAAATGCCGTCGACTGTCTTTGATTGTGTTGAAGTGCAGCCTTCAGCCGTGGTGACGGTCAAGCTGAAACTTTGCGGGAAACTTGCGGGCTGATGCGTATTTGCCCAATCCGAAACATTCAGGATCGCATCGTCGCCCACATTGCTGCCCGATGAATCTGCCCAGGCATACGTTGCGGTTTCAGGGTCGAATGAATCGGGCACAACTTCAAGAATTGCAGTATTGCCGGCGCATTCTTGTGAAATCGCAAAAGAAAAAGTTGTCACCGTGACAGAAAGTGTCAGCGATTGCGCGCATTGTCCGGCGGCCGGCGTAAATACGTAACCGGCGCTTGCCGTATTGCTGATTGTTGCCGGACTCCAGGTTCCGGTAATGCCGTTTGGCGAGGTCGTTTCAAGTATTGGCGCCGTTGCGCCGTTACAAAGTGAAAGCGAAGTTCCGAAATCGGGAATAATTCCGCTTGAAATCGTGACAGTCAACGTAACCGGCGACGCGCATTGGTTCACGTTCGGCGTGAAAACATAAGTTCCGCCTGTCGTATTGTTGATGGCCGACGGCGTCCAGTTTCCGGTAATGCCGTTCGGCGAAGTGTTGTTCAAAACAGGCGCAGTGCTTCCGCTGCAAAGTGTCAGCGATGTCTGGAAATCGGGAACCACGCCATTAATTACCAAAACCGTCAGTGTAACCGGCGACGCGCATTGGTTCGCGTTTGGCGTGAAAACATATGTTCCGCCCGTCGTATTGTTGATCACCGGTGGCGTCCATGTTCCGGTAATGCCGTTCGGCGAAGTGTTCGATAAAATCGGAGCCGTTGTTCCGCTGCAAAACGTGACCGATGTGTCGAAATCAGGAACGATAGTATTTGTCACCGAAACGGTCAACGTCACAGGCGACGCGCATTGGTTCGCATTCGGCGTGAAAACATAAGTTCCGCCCGTCGTATTGTTGATGACCGATGGCGACCACGTTCCGGTAATTCCGTTCGGCGAAGTGTTGCTCAAAACAGGCGCGGCGCTTCCGCTGCAGAGCGTCAATGTCGTGTTGAAATTCGGCACAATGGCGTTGTTTACGGTAATCGTTACGGTATCCGATACCGATGCGCCGCAAATGTTCGTAGCGGTCAGTGTCAGCGTGATGGTTCCGGTCGCATTTGCCGGAATCGTGTAGGTAGTCGTCAGGTTTGATGCATCCGAAAAATTTCCCGTCGTCGCAGACCACAATACCGATTGCTGGCCTTCGGCATCGCCCAAAAGCGAGATCGTCGCACCCGCGCAACCAGAAACGTCGGTACCGGCATCGGCGATGAACGGCGTGACCGGCGCCAGGCATCCGTTGTTGATGTAATCGGGGTTTCCGGCCGGATCGAATAAAACCGTCGCGCCGTTGGCGGCCACGTGGACGCCATTTTCGTCTTCGAGCAATTCGCGGTCATACGTCACGGTTTCAACGCACGATCCGGCAGTCATTTCCAGTGTTCGCAAGCCGGTTCCGAAATTGGCGAAATGCCCGGCGGTAACGTTTGAATCCTGATAAATGATGTAGATGTTTTGGGTAATCGCGCCAAATGGGTTGAGCGCCGTGTCTATATTATAACTCGTAACCAATATCGCGGTTGAATTGGCAGGAATCATTCCTCCTGTAGGCTCAATCAGTTGCCCGCAGCCGCCCGCCGCGACGATATCGGCATTGAGCGCAGCCGTTTTTGCCGCGGTGGTTGCATTTTGGACAATTCCTTCCCAGTTGTTGCTCGGCCAGTCAACAATCAGTGTGTTTGCATTAAAAGACGTGCTTCCGGTCTTGAAGCGAACCATTTCATTGAGGCCTTCGCTTGCGCCACAAGCGTCAACAAGGATGCTTTCTATTTGGAAACACTGTGATTTGGCGGTTTGCGACAGGGCCGCGAAAAAAAGCAAGGCAATGAGCCTCAGTGTAAATGTTTGTTTCATCATGGGATTGTTTGGTGATACCCGGAAAGTCAAAACCGTAGGGATTTCGATTTGCGAAGGCGTTATAAATCAATATAAATCGTTAAAGACATCACTTTAATTTGCGGATGTAAATATAGGTTTAGTGTAGGGGATTTCAGATAGAAAGTTAAAATTTAACAGAAAGTCGTAAAGTCATGAAGTCGTAAAGTCATGAAGTCGTAAAGTCTTAAAGTCGTAAAGTCATAAAGTCGAACGGCGCATGCGACAGCCTGGGATTTAGCCTGGCATAAAATATTGTTTCAGCGCCTGGCAGTCGGTGCGAGGCCTGAAGCCGATTCACCATCCTCACTTTAAAGAACGATCTCAAACCCTTATATTTGTCTTGCCAAACCAATATTATGGAAAACCTCGCGTTGCTTTCAGGATTTGTCACCAATGCTATCGATGGAATCATCATTATTGACCAGTGCGGTATCGTTTCGACAATAAATCCATCTGCCTGTAAGCTATTTGGTTATAGGCCCGAAGAGGTTGTCGGTAAAAACGTTTCGATGCTCATGCCACAACCTGACCGCGCACGCCACGACAGTTACATCGAACGTTACCGGCAAACACATGTCCCGAGAATAATCGGCATTGGCCGCGAAGTCATGGGACTCAAAAGCGACGGCTCTCAGTTTCCGTTCAGGCTCGGGGTAAGCGAAGTGATCTATGATGGCAAAAGCATTTTTGTGGGTTTTATCCATGACCTGACCCAGCAAAAAAAGGACGAGGAACAACTCAAGTCATATGCCTCGCATCTGGAAGAACTTGTAGAGATCAGGACGCAGTCATTGAGCGAATCGCTCGAAAGGGAAAAAGAGCTCGGGCAACTGAAAAGCCGTTTTGTCTCAATGGCGTCACACGAATTCCGCACGCCGTTGCATACGGTGCAGCTTTCGGCATCGCTGATCGGCAAATACGCTGAAACCCTCGGCAGTCCTGAAATTGAGAAGCACGTTGGAAAAATTAAAAACTCGGTGGGCCATTTGACGTCCATCCTCAATGATTTCCTGCATCTTGAAAAACTTGAATCGGGTACGGTAAAGGTACAGCATCTGCCTGTTGATCTCAAAAAAATCATTTTGGAAACGGCCGAAGAAATCCAGTTGCTGGCCAAACCAGGCCAAACTGTCACCGCAATCCATTTTGGGCCTGAGACCGAAGTGCCGTCTGACGGTGGCATTCTCAAAAGTTGCCTGCTCAACCTGTTGTCAAATGCAATAAAGTACTCCGAACCCGATAGCCCGATCACGATTACCAGCACAGTCACCACTGATTCCTATACCGTCAGCGTCCAGGACCGCGGCATAGGTATTCCCGAAGATGACCAGAAACACCTTTTTGAAGCGTTTTTCAGGGCAACCAATGCGAGCCTAATCGGCGGCACCGGACTTGGCCTGACCATTGTTGTCAGGTATGTCGGGCTGCTCGGCGGCAAAGTTTCATTTGAAAGCCAATACGGCGAAGGAACAACATTTACGTTGTGTTTTCCATTGCATGAGGATCATTCCGGCGGTTCCGAAAAAACCTGAAAATCAAATCATCGAATGTAGAGTTCATTTTGTATGCTGCGGACGGTCGGAAACTCGCCAATGACGCGTTCGGCGACGAGCTTTTGGTTTTCATCGGGTACCGAGCCCACCAAAATGACGTGATTGCCGTTGACAATGATGTTGATGTCGTCTGCCTTAAGCCGCCTGTTGGTTTTCATCGCATTCAGGATTTCTTCCTTCACCGGCGCCGCGCTAAGCTTCGGGTCAACGATGACAGAGTCAATGACTTCCCTGTCTTCTTTCATCGACCTGACAATGTCGAGTGTTGCTTTTTTCTGATAATTCCATTTTACCGTGCCGCGAACTTCGATCAATCCAGGGGTGACGCATATCCGGATGCGCTCTGCCGGAATCTCGACGTTGTTGTGCAACGATTGCACAATCGCCTCTTTGACACTCGCCAAAGGGTTTTCCTTGCCAACTGTGATGAGGTCGTTTACTGTGGAAATTCCGGTTATTCTTGAAACGGCCCGGTCAACGGCGCGTTTTTCGCTTTCGTCGGCCACCATTCCGCTGAGGGTGATACTGTCGGCTTTGAGTTC
>JAEWLD010000147.1 GCA_023393485.1 Bacteroidota bacterium | reverse complement strand
CGAATACTTCAGCATGGACGCCCTACACTCCGATGCTGAAGTGTCGGTCAGGATTTATGACATGACGGGCAGGTTGCTCGAGTCGCACAAAATCAAAGGCAGCGATTTGCCGACACTTGAGCTTGGCAAGAATTTCCCGAGCGGCGTATATAACGTAATCACTAATGAATCCGAAACGGTGCGAACCTATCGCGTCGTAAAAAGATAGTTGTTTTTTTGGTTTAGTTAGTTGCAAAGTTGAAAGCCTTTCCTGAAGACGGAAAGGCTTTTTTTATACTTTTATATGGCCCCAGTTTTCACCTGTGCGGATGCGGTTGATCTGCATTTCGCTTACGCCGAACTGTTTGGCGAGCATTTTAATCCGCGTTTTCCTGTTCGGATCCTGAAGGCGTTTTTTAATGTGGATGACCTGCGTGCTGGTCAGTTTGAGTCCGTTTCCGACGCGTTTGACAGATTTCGCGCGGATGACGTTCGGACTTTTGCGCGTGTGGGCCATTTGCTCTTCTTTGGTCACCCAGGCCAGATTTGAGACTCTGTCATTGTTTCGGGAAAAGTCGAGATGGATGACGTGCGCCTGATCCTCTGAAGTTTTCGGAATAAAATACTCGGCGACCAACTTGAATACAAAATAACAGTGCGATTTCATTTTGCCTTTGACCGAGGTTTTGTAGCACAACGTTTTGTAACCGTCGGAATCCGCGCCCTTAATGATTCTTCCATCACTGAATTCTTTCGAAAAACTTAGGATTCGCCCGTAGTTCGATACGGCATAACGTCTTTTTGGAGGCACTTTCAAGGCTACTTCCTTGAATTCCTCATTTGGGTATAATCGGAACATCGTAATAAATTTGGGTTATTACTATTGCGCGAAGATACGAAATTGACCGTGCAATCACATTTTTTACGATAATATTAAGAATTTCCACACCGCCTGAGGTAGACAAACGGTAAACCGCGCCGATAAAACATGGAAGGAATTGATTTTCTGGGTTTTGTCTTTCGTAATTTTGAAATAAAAATCATGAAAAAATATCTTTACTTATTGCTTTTCACGGCCGCGGCCAGCAGCCAGTCATTTCAATGGCTCAATGTGCCGCCGATCAACCTTTCGCTCAATCCCGGCATGGTAGGCTGTTCAAGTACCGTGGACGCCGGCGGAAACACCTATGCGTCAGGATTTCAGGACAATCCATATTCTTACGGAACAATTTTCGGCGATGTGTTCTTCAACAAATACGACCAGGCCGGCCAACCCGGGTTTTCAAAGACATTCACCGGGCGCGTCACTGTGTATGACATGGCTGCCGACTCAGAAGGCAACATCGTCGTAGCCATCGGCTATGTGAACTTTGCCCTGATTGAACAGGGAAGTGCCTTCAACCAGTACAGGTACTGTAAATACAGGTGGCCGCAATTATCTCGATGCCGCGAATGGCGAAGTCGTTTTTGCGGGAAGCACGCGCGGATTGTCGATACCGATGGCAATATCTACGCAGCCGGATCATGCGCCGAATTCAATGCGAATTTTGCCGATGTCAGCGCGCCGACCAACCTGAATTACAATACATGGATTGTAAAATATTCGCCCGACGGTACGTATCAGTGGGTTCGTTATATTGAAGACATCACGTGCCCGCATCCAAAGGTCAAGTCCGATACGCCGCAGCATATTTACTTCAGCTCGGATCTTTATGGCGCGTACCAGTTCGGCAGCATTACGGCGGGCGGCCCGTCGAACAATTTCAATGGCGATTTTTTTCTCGCCAAACTCAATGCCGACGGCAACTTCCAGTGGGTCAGGGGATTGACTGGAATGATGACATTGCAACCAATGCACAGGGTTTCGGCAGCGATGCGCTCGTACTCAAGTACGACTCGGAAGGTATGTTATTGATGGCGAAGACTTTTGGCGGTACATCTGAGGACCGTGTCGACGGGATTTCATTTGATCAGGTAAATGACATTGCCGTTTCGGGCATGTCGCGCGGCATGGCGAATTTCGATTCCTTTTCACACGATGCCGGCGGTGTCAATAATTTCGCTTACGTGGCAAAAATCACGAGTTCGATCTTAGGCAACTCCGGACAACGGGCAAATCCAGTCTCGATTTGGCCAAATCCGGTGGCGGAAACGCTGAATTTCTGGGGAAATGATCGCATCAGCGGGTCGATATTCAACACACTGGGCCGGAAAATGATGTCGTTTGAAACCGATGCCGTGCGCGCAATAGACATATCGGCGCTGGCGGACGGAGTTTATCTAATCATAACAGAATCAAACGGCGTGCTGCGGTTTGTCAAATCATAACCGTTTCGTATTTTAGCAGGATGAGAAACATACCAAAAATATTAGTGTTGTTGTTGACTGTCGGGTTCATTACCGCAGGCTGCGCGCAAAAAACCAAAAATATGAAAAGCATCCACGAATTTAAGGCGACGACTCTTGACGGTAAGCCATTTGACTTTGCATCGCTCAAGGGCAAAAAAGTCATGGTGGTCAACACGGCATCGGAATGCGGATTGACCCCGCAATACAAAGATCTCGAAGCCATTTACGAGCAATACAAAGACAAAGATTTCGTAATTGTCGGTTTTCCGGCCAACAATTTTGGTGCGCAGGAACCGGGAACAAACGCTGAAATCGCCACATTCTGCGAGCGCAATTACGGTGTGACCTTTCCGATGATGGCCAAGATTTCAGTCAAAGGCGACGACATGGCGCAGATTTATCATTTTCTTACCGAAAAAAGCCAGAACGGGGTTGAGGATTCACAGGTCGAATGGAATTTCCAGAAATACCTTATTGATGAAAACGGTCATCTGGTCAAAGTGATCAAGCCGCAAATCCTGCCGACCGACCCTTCAGTTGTTGACTGGATCAAATCTTAAATGGCAAGAGAAAATTTTCCGCACATTTTAACGGCATCGTCAACGCTGCTCGGGCTTTGTTTCGTGGTTTTGACATCGTTTAAAATGTCCGACAACCATGAAACCTCATTGATTGACGAATGTACTTCGGTTGCGATTTTGATGTTCATGGCCTCGAGCATTCTGTCGTATCTCTCAATGCGCAAGGAAAAAGAACCCGGAAAATACTACGAAAAACTGGCCGATACGGTATTTTTGACCGGACTCGGCTTTTTGTTTCTCACGACGATGTTCATCACTTTCAACATCATCCGCTAATCGAGCATCAATTGCATCAGTGACACATCGAGCCGCCTGCCGAATTTGAATCCGATTTCTTTCAAAACGCCTGTTTCGACAAATCCGAACTGTTTGTGAAAGGCGATGCTGCCCGTATTTTCAGAATCGATGTAGCCGACCATCGTATGGATTTGCCGGGATTTGGCAATTTCGATCAGCCGCGAGAGCAAGTCTTTGCCGATGCCTTTGCCGGTCAGCTCGTGATGCACGTAAAGAGAATGTTCAACCGAAAACCTGTAGCCGACCTTTGGTTTGAAAATTCCATAGGCGCCAAACCCGAGGACTTTCCCATTTTTTTCGGCCACGATTACGGGTTCGCCGTTTGCCATTTTTTCATCGTACCAAAGTTTTTGCGTGGACAATGTCCGCTGATCGTAGTCATAGATCGCCGTAGTGTTGAGAATGGCGTGGTTGACGATGGCGAGAATCTCGGGTAAATCAGATGTTGTGGCCGGCCTGATAATCATACGGGTTCGGTTTTCATTCAAAGGTAGCAAAGTTTAATGGCGTTTTAGCGGGATTTTGTAGCTGGAAATGCTAAATTTGCGAGTCCGTCAAACAGACTAACAAAAAATAGATGATTTATCCAAAAATACCTCTGGCGCAAAGCATCATCCAGATTTGCCAGGCCAAAGGATTGACTCACGTAGTGATTTCGCCGGGTTCGCGCAACGCGCCGCTGACTATCGGCTTTACGAATAATCCGCATTTTACTTCTTACAGCGTCGCCGATGAGCGGTGTGCGGCTTTTTTTGCGATGGGCATCGCACAGCAAACCGGAAAGCCGGCGATTGTTGTCTGTACATCGGGTTCGGCGCTGCTCAATTTTTATCCCGCGGTTGCCGAGGCTTTTTACAGCCAGATTCCGCTTGTGGTGATTTCAGCCGACCGTCCGCCGCATATGATTGATATTGGCGACGGGCAAACCATCCGTCAGGAAAATGCGCTTGCTAACCATACGCTTTACAACGCCAATCTCACGCCCGAATCTTCGGAAGAGAATGACCAGGCCATCAACGATGCCATCAACAAATCGTTTACGAAAAAAGGACCGGTCCATATCAATGCGCCGTTTGAAGAACCATTGTATGAAACCGTGAAGAAATTGGCTGTCGATGTGACGATTTCGGCCATCGGCAAGGTTTATAAAACCATTCCGGTTGACGATTTGATCATTTATTCGAACATTTGGAATTCGGCCGCGAGAAAGCTCGTTTTGGTCGGCGTGAATCAGCCGAATGAAATTGACCGCGACATCATTGAAAAGCTCGCGGCAGACCAGTCGGTAATCGTGATGACCGAAACCA
>JAEWLD010000144.1 GCA_023393485.1 Bacteroidota bacterium | reverse complement strand
TTTTGAGTGCTTCGCGCAATAGTGCTTACACTTTTGCGGCCTGTTTTTCGTGTTCTACGATATAAGGCTTTTCAAGATATTCCGACGGGATTTCGTCCTCAAGCACGAATTCAAAAATGTCGATCCGCTGCGTTTTCTCGGGCATCAGCCGTGCAAAATCGTCTTTGTCAAGGACAACATAGTCGCCGTTTTCCTTTTTGTAGCCTTTGGCGATATCATCCCAGGAAACTTCTTTGCCGTCTTTCTTGCAAATCCTGACATATTCAATCCGGCAATGGTCTTTTTTCCGGATCATGTCCAAGTCTACGCGATGGGTGACCGAACCGCTGTATAATTTTACGGGAATATTCACCAGGCCGAAACTGATGCCGCCTTTCCACAGTGCTTTCATGGTTTAATTTTTTGGTAGCTTCAATTTACCGCAAAACAAAATGCTGAGACTTACAGAATTAGGCAGAAAGCTTACACGATTTTTTAAATGGGAATCGTACAATAAAATCGCGAAATGATGTAACCGTCGGCAGTGCTGAAAAATGCAATTTTACATCAGTCAATCATGACAATCTGGTGAATCGATAAAGAATTGGGTAACAATTGCAGAAATCAGTTGCGAATCATTTCAGAAAGCTTATCATTCCCATTGAAATAAAAAAGGAGCGGTAAAATTACCGCTCCTTTTTTCGTTTAGTTAGTTGGTTGTTTGGGAAAAGGTTTCCCGCCTGAAAAGCAAAAAAGTGATAAGGAATCCCTACATACCTTACCACTTTTTTTATATGCCTAATGTAAGGACTACATCAGGCGGAAATTTCTTTTCAAGCGATTTTTACATCTAATGTCTGGTACAAAAATAGGCGTCCGCTACTAGCCAGAGTTTATATTTAAACCACATCATTTTATATAATTCCCATGTACTTTACATTTAAACCATTAAAAAGGGTAACCTATGGCGAGGTTAAACACCAGATTGTCGCGCCGCCAATGCTTGCCGCCAAAGTCGATATCGTCAATTACCCATTGTTGCCCGTCGGGCAAATAAGGTTTTCTGAGCGGAAATGCCAAATCGGTCCGTAAAATCAGGAACGATAAGTCAAATCGCAATCCGACACCGGTTCCGACAGCCAATTGATTGAGAAATTTCCCCGAGAATTCCGCGCCGGGTTTGTTCGGATTTTTATTCATCAGCCATATATTGCCCGCATCGACGAAAACCGCACCGTGGACCACGCTGAACAGTTTCGCCCTGAGTTCGGTATTGAGCTCAAGTTTGATATCACCGGATTCATCAGGAAGAAATACCGAAGTCGTATCTTTCCAGGTTCCAGGCCCAATTGATCGCGCACGAAATGCCCTGATGCTGTTTGTTCCGCCGATGAAAAACTGTTTAATGAACGGTAATTCCGACGAATTTCCGTACGGAACGCCCACCCCGACAATGATTCGGCTGGCGATCTGTGCATTGTCGTTCAGCCTGAAATAATGCCTGAAATCGTGTTCCATTTTCGCAAATTGGCTAAATGCAACGTCGAAAATCCTGACCGTATCGCCTTTTTTTACATTTGCGCCGGTAACCAGCCCGGCGATAGTACCGGCCAGGTCAGCGCTGCCTTTATAGTAGAATGTGTTCTTTTTGTGCCTGCGCATCGTATTGGTGTACGTGAACGAATATGTCGGGCCAAAAATCAGTTGTTTTTCGATGACCTTAGCGAGTGTTCCGGTTTCATCATCTTCTATTTGCTGTCGGTAAAGATCGGAAATGCCATTCGGGCTGACATAATTGATTTGCGTCACGTTAAGCTCATGTTCTTTGCGGATGTTCTCTTTCCACAAATAGCCGAATGACGCCTTAAATGAATTTAGCGCATATAATTTCATCCGTTTCTGGAATTCATAACCAAATGTCGCCTTGGTTTTAGGGACAAACCCGCTCGGGCTTTTGGCGCGGAACGGCACAATAAAGCGCGGCCAGACGATGTTGACCTCTGAACCCAGTCGATAGACATTGAAACCTTTGTTTTGCCCCGAAACCTGCACTTCCATTCCGCCAAAGGCCGACACCGACAGCAATTCAGCGCTTCTAAACGCATTGCGATGGCTCCAGTTGATGTTGAGTTCGGTGCCGGTGTAATTCGCCGAGTTGGTTTTGCCCAAGACTTCAACGCGGATTGATTTCTTCGGCCATGGCGTCAGATAATAGTAAGCGTCGAGCGTACTTGGCAGGCTGTCGGAAACCTTGAATTCATTCTTGACGAACTTGAACGTTCCCATATTGATCAGCCTGTTGAGCGACAAATTGTGATCTCTGCGGTTGTAGATGTCACCGCGGTTAAAAAGCATCGTACGGTCAAAAATCCTCGGATTGTAGGTTTTGGCCGAATCGATGATCGTAAAATCCTTATGTTCGATCACATCTGATTTTTTGTAGGTAATCGTATCGGTCTTGATCGAATAGTTCGGAAAAATCGTGATTTTGCCAATTTTATAGACTTTTTGCGCACTTTCGGGCGTTTCGGGTTTGATCGTCATCCTGAGATCGACCTGATACTTTCCAACCGTACTGTCAACCTTGATCAGCAAGTAATCGGGATTGAAATAGAAGAATCCGCGCTCTTTGAGCCGTGCATCGATGCGTTCGCGCTCGGTCTTGATTTTGTCGAGATCATAACCTTCGCCGGGTTTTAAAACCGACCGACGCTGCGTCCTGGCGATAACTTTGGCTATCGCAGACGAATCTTCAGGAAAAACCACATTCCTGATTTTGTACTGCATCCTTGGCAGGACAATGTACTCAGCCGAGGCGCGTTTGCCCCGACGCGTTGAATCGGCCGCCGTGCGCGCTTTGAAATAGCCGTGGTTTTCGGCATAACTTTGCAACACGTCGGCATTGTATTCAAGGTCGACCTGGCTGAACAATACCGGCGGCTCACCGACTTTTGTCCTGAGCCAGTGGCGGAAACCTTTTTCTTTTTTTGGTTCGCCTGCCAGATTGTAGAAGTAGAGTTTGTAACGCAGCCCGAGGATTTTTTTGTTTGGCCGCGGCCGAAGCAATCCGGTAAACTCCTTTTCAAGCGCTTTGCGGTTTTTGCGTTTCATGACCGAATCTTCGACTTTGACCTTGCCGCCAGTATACAACAATTCGCCGTCGGGCAAATACTTTGTATTGCTGCAACTGCACAAAACTGCTAAAAGGCCGATCAAAAATAATTTACTTTTCATCCTGTACCGGTTTCAGTTCTTCTTCTTTGCGTTTTTCTTCAACGGCTTCTTTTTCTTTGCGCGCTTTGTCTTCCTTGCGTTTTTCGCGCATGCGTTTTTTGAGTTCTTTTTCTTCTGCTGTCCTGTGGAACAACTCGCGGAAACGGTTGTAATCCATCGTAATGATAAAAGCGACGCCGGTTTCAACAACTTGGCCCTGCAGCGCCATTTCGTATTGGTTTTTCCGATAGGCGCGAATCATATACCGGCCGTCTTTGGTGAACTGATAATCAGCCGAAAGGTCGCCGGCAATCGTGCTGGCATTCTGGTTTGGCTGGCGCTGGCCTTCAACGCCGAAAT
>JAEWLD010000246.1 GCA_023393485.1 Bacteroidota bacterium | reverse complement strand
TTGCGCAGGTACAAAAACAAGTTTGCCAGCAAAACTACAATCGAGAACGAACGATGAACGTAAAACGTCAAACCGGGATTTTGCAAAACCGCGTGCATATCGTCACCGAGCAATTTAACCTGCTCGTCAACAAACTGCCTGACCTGTGTGCCGAGCACAACCTGGATCAGTGATAACACCAAAACCACGATCAAAATCGTGTGGAATCCGTTGTCATATTTTAAATGTGAAACCTTGCCGCCCGCTTTTCTGATAATGTAAAGCACAACCGAAACAATCACAAGCGCCACAACCATATGCAAGGTAATCTTGACCGGATTCAATACTGAATAGACGACCGTCGCGCCCAGCCAACCTTGGAATCCCATCAAGAATACGGCAAGCCATGAAAGCAGCGTCAAATGCTTGTTATCGCGCCAAAGTCCCAAAGACAGCACGGCCATCGCAAATGTTGCGATTCCCGCGAGCGCGCCGGCCAGCCGGTTGACGTATTCAATCCAGGTATGGGTCGGATTAAAAATGGCGTAGTCGTGCTTTGTGTAAGGCCGCCAGTGGTTAGCATCAAAAGATTCGCCGGTCGTGAAATCCTCTTTGGCCACAAGCAAAGCTTCATCTTTAATGATGACTTGTCCGGCTTCGAATTCGCGGTTTGGCGCCCAGGTCAATTCCTTGATATCGGTAGGCGGAACGTAATAGCCAAAGCATTTTGGCCAATCAGGACAGCCCATTCCTGAGCCGGTCATTCGCACCGCTGCGCCGGCAATGATGACCAGATAGACAAGGACGAGCGTAATTTTTGCTGATTTTAGAAAATATTTTTTCATTTAGGAGCAGGTGTTTTATCTTTTTTTGAAGTTCCGTCCCGCTTTTCGCTGCAATCTTTCAAACCCCAAAGGTTTTCAAAACCTTTGGGGTTTTCAAGGATTTACGCTCCAATCGGGGCTATTTTTCGTGTCTATTCTATTTGGCGGGCGAAAGGCCGAGTTTCTCAGCACGCGCCATCATAAACGCATATGCCGCGTCATATTCATTCGGGATTTCACCTTCCAGAATCGCTTCTTTGATTGCATCTTTCAAAACCCCGATTTCGCGCGATGGCGGTAAATTAAAAATCGCCATGATTTCCTCGCCGGCGATCGGCGGCTGAAAATTCCTGATATGGTCGCGCTCCTCAACCTCGACGATTTTCCGCCTTACGGTTTTAAAGTTTTCGTGGTATTTTTTGAACTTGTTCGGGTTTTTAGTCGTGATGTCGGCTTCGCACAGCGTCATCAGATCTTCAACATCTTCGCCGGCGTCAAAAACCAGTCGCCTCACAGCTGAATCAGTCACTTCATCCTGCGAGAGAACAATCGGCCTTGAGCTCATCGCCACCATTTTCTGTACGAATTTTAGCTTCTGATTGAGCGGCATATGCAGTCGCTCGAAAATTTTCTTTACCATTTTCCCGCCAAGAAACTCGTGCCCATGGAATGTCCAGCCTGCTTTTTTATCGTAGCGTTTAGTCGGCGCCTTGCCTATGTCGTGCAATAGCGCCGCCCAGCGAAGCCAGACGTCGTCGGTGTTCGGGCAAATGTTGTCAACCACTTCAAGCGTGTGGTAAAAATTGTTCTTATGGGTATGGCCTTCGATTTCCTCGACGTTGTTGAGCGCGGTGAGTTCAGGCAGAATCAAATCGAGTAAACCGCTTTGGTAAAGCAGTAAAAAGCCCACGGAAGGTTTGTCTGTCGCCAATATCTTATTGAGTTCCTCGACGATGCGTTCGCCTGAGATAATGCTTATGCGGGTTTTATTTCTCGAAATCGATTCAAACGATTCCTTTTCAATGTCAAAATTGAGCTGCGCGGCAAAACGGATCGCGCGCATCATTCGCAGCGGATCGTCAGAATAAGTAATGTCCGGATTGAGCGGCGTACGGATGATTTTACTCTCAATATCGGCCAGCCCGCCAAACGGATCGAGCAAATCGCCGAAAGTATCTTTGTTGAGTGAAAGCGCAAGTGCATTTATTGTAAAGTCGCGCCTATCCTGGTCATCGTTGAGCGTGCCGTTTTCAACAAACGGTTTCCGGCTGTCTGCCTGGTACGATTCTTTTCGCGCGCCAACAAACTCAATGTCAAGGTCTTTGTAACGCAACATCGCCGTGCCGTAATTTTTGAAAATCTGTACTTTGGGTTTGTTCGGCAGCAATTGTGAAACTTTTAGTGCGAGTTCAATACCGCTTCCAATAGCCACGAAATCAATGTCTTTTTTGTGCTCGCGGCCCAAAATCAAATCGCGTACAAAACCGCCGATGACATAGGAATCGATTTCCAGCCCGGCCGAGGCTCTGGAAACGGTGTCAAAAATTTTGTTGTTGAGATATTCTCTGTAGTTTGTCTTTGTCACAAGTTGATATTTCCACCAATTGCCAATATTAATTGCCAATTATCAATTATCAATTATCAATTATCAATTATCAATTATCAATTATCAATTATTTCCTAATAATCTTTACCTGCGAATCACTGGTCAGCTTGATAATCGCCGACGGTTTCCCGCCAACCTTTTCGCGGTGCAAATTTACGACATAGTCAACGCCGTTTAAAATTTCAGGGCTGATTTCTTTGAACGAAAGCGGCGTCGGCTCGCCCGAAATATTCGCCGAAGTTGAAACCAGCGGTTTTTTCATGCGTTCCATCAACTTATAACAGAACGGTTCCCTGACGATCCTGACGCCGAGCGTTTGGTCTTCACCGATAATGTTTGCCGCAACATTTCGCGGGTTGTCCAAGATCAGCGTTGTCGGTTTTTCGGACAGGTCGAGGATTTGCCACGCGACTTCGGGAATTTCTTTGAAGACGTTGTACATCATACGTTCGCCGTTCATCAGTACGATCATCGATTTTGATTCGGCGCGGCGTTTCAGCGCATAGATTTTCGTAACGGCATCCGGATTCGTGGCATCGCAGCCAATACCCCAAACAGTGTCTGTCGGGTAAAGAATGGTTCCGCCCTGGCTGATTATTTCATACGCGCGGTGCACTTCGGCATTGACGTCCATAAGTTAGGATTTGACCCCGCAAAGTTAATGAATCGCATCCAATGCGTGCGCCGTACCGATACAATAAAGTTATATATTTGTAGAACGCTTCCAAGGTCAAACCTGCCGGAGCCAAAGCGCAATAACCAATATGGATCAGACTTTCGTTTGCTGTTCGACCTATCATGTCTATGTTTCGATTCTCGAAGCTTACAAACACAAAAAGCTTGGTCATGAATCGGTTTTGGTTTTTTTTGACGACGCGATCCGGGGAATCGGAGGTTTTTTGGAAAGCGTTGAGCGAATCGGAATTTTCAAAAAGATCATCGTCGTGCAGGGTTACACAATCATGCGCAACATGAAAAAACAATACGGTTGGTGGCAATACATTACGGGCCGCGCAAAAATCATCGTCGACTTGTATGAAAAAAACAATACTGAACTCGTTGAATACCAGGATTTCATTGCCAACTCGCAAATCAATCTGTTCCAACTCAACCGCACGCGCGCCTATTTCCTGATCAAATATCCAGACAATTTCTTCAGGATGTATGAAGACGGTTATGGCGTTTACCAGCAAAAACTGCCTGCGCTGAGAAGACTGAACCGCAAGTACATCACAAAATTGCCGCTGTTAAAAGGCCATGACCCACAAGTCAAGGAAGTCTGGGTCAGT
>JAEWLD010000219.1 GCA_023393485.1 Bacteroidota bacterium | reverse complement strand
GATGTATATCGATCACCAGACCGAGGAAGTACGCGGCATCGAAATCTCGCTCAATCACCTCAGGGCGAAGCGCGAAGGCATGGTCTACGGTACGGCGCAAATCCTGCACAAAGGCCGCACGGTTCATCTTTGGGAAATCAGGATTGTTGACCAGGAGGATAATCTGGTGTCGCATTGCAAACTGACCAACATCGTAATTTCGCGAAAAAAATGACAGCTGTAGTTTTAGAAAACATACTCGAAAAAGCGCGGTTGTGGCGGCAGGAAAATAAGCCGTTCGTGTTATATGCGAAACCAATCGGGACCGGATTGACAGCGATGTTCCAATTAGACGCCGAACTTCACCGCGCCGATGATTTCAGTGAATCGGGATTCGTGTTTGCATCGTTTGACGGTGAAAAGCGATGGTTGATTCCTGATGGTAAAGCTGAAATCTTTTCAGCTTCTGCGCCAGGCGACGGGCATAGTTCCAGGGAAATTGCCGTGACGCCAAGAGATGAAAAAGCCAAAAGTGACTTTGAGGAACTTGTGGCGAAAGGCATTAAGGCCATCGAATCGGGTAAATTCGGCAAAGTGGTGCTATCGCGAAAAGAATCGGTGGCAATTAGTCCGGACTTTACCGAAATTTACACGCGGTTGCTCGCTGCCTATCCTTCGGCTTTCCGCTATTGCTGGTTTCATCCGGAAACCGGAATCTGGATGGGCGCAACGCCCGAACGGTTGCTCAAATCAAAAAATAATGAGTTCCAGACAGTCGCATTGGCCGGCACGCAGCCGTTCGTCGATACTGAACACGTGATTTGGCAGGAAAAGGAAAAAGCCGAGCAGCAATTCGTCACCGATTTCATTGCCCAAGGGCTTAAAAAACTCACCTCCAAACTCATCCAGTCCGGGCCATATACCGCGCGCGCCGGGAATCTGCTGCATATCAAGACCGATATCAGCGGCGATTTCGCGTCGGGTCCGGCGATTCAGGACGCTGTAGAAATGCTTCATCCGACGCCGGCCGTTTGTGGCTATCCAAAAGCAGCGGCCAAAGAATTTATTCTAAAAAGCGAAGGTTATGACCGTGAATTTTACAGCGGTTTCCTGGGTGAAATCGGCCCTGAAGAATGTGATTTGTATGTCAATTTGCGATGCATGAAAGTCGGCGAAAAATCGGCGAATCTGTATGTTGGCTGCGGGATTACAAAAGACAGCGACCCTGAAAAGGAATTTATTGAAACGGCAAACAAAGCGCTAACCATGAAAAAAATACTGATATGAAACTTGACATACTTGCCTTTGGCGCACATCCGGACGATGTTGAACTCGGCTGCGCCGGAACCATTGCCAAGGAAATTTCGTTTGGCAAAAAAGTCGGCATCGTCGACTTGACGCGCGGCGAACTGGGAACGCGCGGCTCTGCTGAAATACGCGATAAGGAATCGGCTGAAGCGGCCAAAATCCTCGGCGTCAGCGTGCGTGAAAACCTCAGGATGCGCGATGGTTTTTTCACCAATGACGAGCAACATCAATTGGCAGTCATCGAAATGATCCGCAAATACAGGCCTGACATCGTTTTGTGCAATGCGGTCGACGACAGGCACATCGATCACGGCAAAGGCAGTAAACTCGTGTCCGACGCCTGCTTTTTGTCAGGTCTGCGCCGCATCGAAACTGAAATCGACGGCCAATCGCAAACGGCCTGGCGGCCCAAAGCGGTTTATCATTACATCCAATGGAAAGACCTCAGGCCCGATTTTGTTGTAGACATTACCGGGTTTACCGACGTCCGCAAGCAGGCGATCATGGCCTACAGTTCGCAATTTTACGACCCGAATACCAACGAACCCGAAACGCCGATAGCCACAAAAACGTTTTTTGAAAGCCTTTACGGAAGATCCCAGGATTTGGGAAGATTGATCGGTACCGAGCACGCCGAAGGCTTTACCGTTGAAAGATATGTGGCCGTCAATAGTTTAAGCGATTTGATTTAAATTTTGATAAAATCCCTTTGCGGAATCAACCATTTGCAATATATTTGCGCTCGCAACTCGAGGCCGGCAATGGCCGAAAGTTCGCAACAAACCAGACGGTGATTGTAGCTCAGCTGGTTAGAGCACCAGATTGTGGTTCTGGGGGTCGCCGGTTCGAACCCGGTCATTCACCCGAAAAGCCTTGAGGAAACTCGAGGCTTTTTTATTGGCAAAATTTAAAAAGTAAGTTTTTTCTGTACGTATTTTTGCTGAATTTCATCGGTAAAAATACTGCATTTGCTATCAGTGTGGTTCGGGGAATAAAAAGTTCAGGTAGATTTGACCGACAATTTTCTATTATCGGTTTCTCCGATAACAAGTCGTGCGGATATTTGGGATTCGTACTTCTTTCACGAGCCTCGGTTGTACTGAGGCTTTTTTTTTTATAATCAGCTTCTTAATTAAAACTTAAACCAATCCAATCTAAGGCGCATTATCGCTAAATTTAAGTAAAAACCAAACCATGTCACAGCAATTCACACTCGGAAAGGAAATTACGGTGCGGCTGCTCCGCGATTACGTCATCATGCACAAGGTCAACAAAGGCGACAGCATCGTATTGAGCCCGCTCAATTTTGACCATATTGTAGAAGAAATGAAGCATTCGCCCGAAGGACTGACGGTGCCGATCAAGATTCTGGGCGTCATTATCGCCAAAGACAATACGGCTTCGGTCGAAACCGGAAAAATCCAGATCGTCAAAAACGAAAACCTCGATCAATAATTATTTTCCGTCCTTGTCAACAACGGGCGCTTTATCCGCGTTGGCCAGTTCCCAAGCTACATTGAAAATCATGCGCGTGCGCTTTTCAAGGGTATCGAATTCGATTTTATCGGGATCATCGCCGGGCTGATGATAATCTGCATGGACGCCGCTAAAAAACAATACCGACGGAATGCCGTGTTTGGCAAAGTTGTAATGGTCTGACCGGTAATAAAACCGCTGCGGATCATTGCGGTCGTCATATTTATAATCCAAGTCGAGATTGACCGACGCCTTGTTGGCTTTCTCGACCGCATTGTAAAGGTCGGTCGAAAGCCTTCCGGAACCGATCACATAAATGTAATTTCCTGTATTCTGATGGATCGTATCGCGACGGCCGATCATATCGATATTGATGTCGGCTATCGTATTCTTAAGCGGAAACAACGGATTTTCGGAATAATACCGCGAGCCGTGCAATCCGTGCTCTTCGCCGGTCACATGCAAAAACAATATCGAGCGTTTCGGGCCGTTGCCGTCTTTTTTGGCTTTGGCAAAGGCCTGCGCCATTTCAAGAAGCGCGACCGTACCCGAACCGTCGTCATCGGCGCCGTTGTAAACCTGGCCGTTTTTGGTTCCGACGTGGTCGTAATGGGCCGAAATCACGAGAATTTCATCAGGCTTTTCCGAGCCTTCAATAAATGCCCAGATATTTTCAGAATCGGGCAGATTCTCATTGTATTTCGCATTGAGAAACGCGGCCGGAACGGTCTGGTAAAAATCTTTGGCCTGTTTGGGATGCGAAATGCCGTTGGACCGGTACTGACCGATCAGATACCGGCCTGCTTTCTTCTGGCCTGCCGAGCCGGTTTCGCGGCCTTCCATTTGGTCTGAGGCGATGACGTACAAGTGCTTTTGCAAGTCGTCGGCGGTAATGCTCGCCGTGTACTTTGCTACGCCGCTTAGATTCCTCTGTGATTTTTGCCCGTGACAACCGGTTACGGCAAACGCCAATGACAAAACAATATATTTCATTTTCATTTTAATGGATGTTTAGGAATGAATAAACGGTCAGCGCCAACAGCACGAAACCGGCCAGGACTGTGTTGATCACAAAGATGCAGCCGCCTTTGACAATCGTTACTCCGCGGGTTTCGCCGTAAAACCTGTGGTGCGCCGGGAAAAAATAGTAAAATGCATAACAAATGATAGCGAGCCTGACCAAGGTATCGAATATATCGACTATAGCATTATCGCCGAAAACTCCAAGCAAACAACTGACCAGCCCGCCAATCAAGAAAATCAGGAGCAGAAACGAGAAATAATGCAGGGTAAAAATGCCGTGGTCAAAGTAATACCATCGGCGTTTGTCCTGGAAAAGCCACAGTACAAAGGCGAACATCGGCATGTAAATAAACAGCGCTTTCGGGAGATTATGCCAAAAACCCTCGGTAAACTGGGCAGCCAATTCCTCACCCGATTTTTCCTTGTTCAGTTTATGGATTTTCTTGGCCAGACGGTAAACCCGATCGGGAAATCTTTCCTCGGGACTGCCATACCGCTGCAATGAATCGAGTCCTTTTTCGGTATAGCCCATAAG
>JAEWLD010000166.1 GCA_023393485.1 Bacteroidota bacterium | reverse complement strand
AAGCACTCCGCTTACGTAGGTTGTACCGTCCCATTCATCGCCGCCAGTACCGCTAATGCCGCCATAAACATAACCGCCGTCCTCAAGCCTGAAGCGCGTAGCATAATAATAAGTGCCCGGATCCAAGCCTGCACCAATGTCACCCATGTATTCGTCGTTATTGCTGCCGCATGTAGCACAATCAGGGTTGTATGTCATTTCAACCCATGCACTCGGCTGCCACGTATTTGGATTTGTATCAGCGGCGTTCACGCCAACCCAAGCAGTAATTCCAGCGCCTTGGCCAACCGCATCGGTAACGCCTGGCTCATAGACCTGGCCATAAACCGTATCTGTTTCGCCTTGCGTAAGGGTCATTGTTGCCGGCCATTGCAATGATACATAATCCGGTGCCACATCAGAAGGCGTTCCGCAAATCATGCTTCTTACCCTAGCTTCGGCTTCAACGCCACACTGATCACTCGTATGAATGAGGAACCTGATGTCGCCATCCATATCTGAAACCCATGTCAAAGGCGTTGTGCCTGCAGCCAGCATCACTGTGCCGGCGTCATCACTGATTGTGATAAAGTCAGTCGAAACCGAACTCATGAACGTATATGACTGTCCGTTAGTTACAGTCACCAAAGTATATTCGCCAGCATAGGCATTGTTAACGATCTCATTGACCGTCACGCCGTCGCAAGTTTCAGGAACATAAACCTCACCAGGATATTGGTCACCGTCGAGGCAATAGCCCGGAGATGCTTCGGTAGTAAAGCTCCAAACGTCGCAACCCACTGATTCACCGCCTTCATTGACGGCAACAACTTGCCAATAAACTGTAGCGTTGTAAGCATTGATGGTAAGATCAGTACCTGTATTGGTGTCAGTATAACTGGCCACGAATTGCAGATTATCTGCAGTATCGCCCGCGTAAACGTCGTAGCTGGTCACAGGATCGCCTGTTGTAGGCGCGGTCCAGGACAATGTAATTGGTCCGAAAGGAACGTCTATAGCGGCGTCGGCCGGGCTCGGAGCTGAAACGCACCCCGGTATGCATGCCAGCTGGGTCAAGGCAGCGCTCGTCACATTACAAACAGAATCGCCGTCATGTCCTACCGTCAGGACAACCGACGTACCGTTTGCAAACGGGCCAAAGCTAACCATTCCTGGAGCATTTAACGCCTGTGAAGGGCTTGACTGATTGTCCGTAACGGTTAAAGAAGCGGCGTCGCCCATATTTGTGACGTCGGCCGTCACGTTGAATGTAGCCGCCGGACAGTTTGAAACAACAGCAAACGTAACCGTGGGCTGTGTACAAGTTGCTGCGGCGACAGCCAGCGAGTAATCTTCAGCCTCGCCATAACCGGTTCCAACGGTGTTGCAAGAATCTGAATAGACGTTCCATTTTTTAACGACTCTCATACGCGTTGTACCGGTCATCGCATCAAGCGGAACGGCGATCGAGCCGGTCAATTGAATCGCATCGACCCCGGTTGAGCCTGCAATTGTGCCAATGTCGTACGATTCTCCCGGATCTGTAAAATCCGAGTCCTGGTTCCAGTCGATGAAAACCCTGAGATAAGTCGTATAAGGGCCGTCGGTGTTTCCTTTAAGCGTGATCGGATACGAAATACCAGTACTTACCGACCCTACAATCGATGTAAAATCCTGGTGCGCCACTTGCCCCGTCGGAGCAGGAGACGAATTGTCGATACCGGCAAATTGAACAAGCGTTATCGGCTCTTCATTGTCGGAAAATGTGATTGGCCCGCAATAAGGCGCGGGGAACTGCGCGTAACCATTGGCCGCGAAAGCCAACAGGAAAGCGAACAGTAAAGTAATTTTCTTCATGGACAGATTGTTTTAAGTTAATAGCTCATAAAGATAAAAAATAAAAAAAAGCACGCAAATTAATTGCATGCATTTCATCGATAATCGAATCAATATCCAATAATATTAACAGGCCTCGCGCGATTCCTTCGCTAAAAATGTAAAACCGTTCAAACAATTTCACCGCATCTCAGGAAGATTTTTGCACAAAAAATCCCGCAACTCGGCGGGATTTAATTAAAATTGGTTTACTTTATTTGATGCTGTCGACTGCGACCATCTCATCGGCGTCGGCTTTATAGTCGACACCCGGAATTTCAAAACCAAACAGATTGTAGAAATCTTTTCGATAACCTTCAAGGTCGCCGATCTCAGCCAGATTTTCAGTCGTGGCCTGTGTCCACAAACGCGCAACTTCCGACTGGATTTTGTCGTCAAGTTCCCAATCATCGATCCGGATCCGCCCTTTTTCATCGGTCGGGATTTCGCCGCCTGTGTACAGCCTTTGAGAATACAGACGCTGCATTTGCTCAATCGTACCTTCGTGCGTTCCCGCCGCCTTCATGGTTTTATACAAGAGCGAAATGTAGAGCGGAATGACAGGAATCGCCGAACTCGCCTGCGTAACCAGTGCTTTGTTGACCGAAACATAGGCCTTTCCTCCTATTGACCCGAGCGCCTTCGTGATTTCGCCAGCCGTGGCTTCGAGATGATCTTTAGCGCGGCCGATCGTACCTTTGCGATACACGGCTTCGGTAACCGCAGGTCCGATGTACGAATAAGCGACGGTCAACGCGCCATTTGCGAGCACGCCCGCTTTTTTCATCTCATCGATCCACATCGCCCAATCCTCGCCGCCCATTACGGCAACCGTATTGGCGATATCTTCTTCATTGGCCGGTTCAATTGAGACTTCCGAAACTTTTCCGGTATGGAAATCAACTGTCTTATTGGTAAATGTGCTGCCGATCGGCTTAAGCGTGGAACGATGTGTCACACCTGTTTTGGGATTGGTGCGCACCGGTGAAGCCAAGCTGTAAATTACAAGATCGACTTGTCCGAGATCGGCTTTGATCATGTCAATCGTTTCTTTTTTGATTTCGTCGGAAAACGCATCGCCGTTAATGCTTTTTGCATATAAACCTGCCCCGTGGGCTTCTTTTTCAAACGCTGCCGAATTGTACCAACCCGGTGACGCGGTTTTGCCTTCCATTGGCGGTTTTTCAAAGAAAACGCCTATTGTCGCCGCGTTAGAGCCAAACGCACTGGTAATTCGTGAAGCAAGCCCGAAACCAGTCGATGCGCCAATGACCAAAACTTTTTTAGCGCCGTCAATCGCGCCTTTTGACTTTACATATTCAATTTGGTTTCTAACTGACTGCGCCGCTCCGTCGGGATGCGCTGTCAGGCAAATGAAACCTCTCATTCTTGGTTCGATGATCATATAGTTGCTAGGTGTTAGTTGCTAGTGGCTAGAGCTGCAAGTTATGTCGAGAACAACATTCTTACGTCAACGGACTACGCGTTTGGTTTTATTTTTTTTTCTAGCAACTAACAACTAGCCACTAGAAACTAAAGAACAAATATAATCCGCTTTTTTCAGTTGAGCAATGCGCGCGCGTGATTAATCGCAGAATCCGATATGGCTGCCCCGGAAAGCATTTGCGCGATTTCGGTGACGCGTTCATCGGCCGTAAGCAGTTTGAGTTCGGATTGTGTCGATGTTCCCGAAACGGTCTTGAACACTTTGTAATGTGTATCTCCTTTTGCAGCGATCTGCGGCAGATGCGTGATTGCAAAAACCTGCATTTTGGCACTCATGCCTTTCATTATTTCTGCCATTTTATTGGCAATTTCACCCGAAACGCCGGTGTCGATCTCATCAAAGATAATCGTTGGCAGATTTGAATATTGCGCCAAAATCGATTTTACGGCCAGCATGATCCGCGACATTTCGCCGCCCGAAGCCACTTTCTTCAACAGCCCGAAATCCGATCCTTTGTTGGCCGAAAACAAAAACTGGAGTTGATCTTTGCCATTGCCGTAATAATGCGGAGTCGCCGTCGCCTCAATTTTGAACCTGACGTTCGGCATGCCCAAGTCAGCGAGAATGCCGGTCATTTTTTCGGCCAATACCGGAATCGAATTCAGCCTGGCATCGTGGAGCGTTACGGCCAGGACGTCGAGCGCTTTCTGGTCGGCGGCGATCGCATCGGATAGCGCATTGATCTGCGATTCCATATCGGCGAGGGAAACCACTTTTTTATCCAAATCGTCCTGAATCTGCAACAATTCAGCGACGGTCGAGACCTGGTGTTTTTTCTGCAAATTGTAAATCGTCTGGAGTTTTTGGTTGACGAATTCCAATTGGGCCGGATCGCCGGTCAAGGTTTCTGCGGCACGCTGAAGGTCGCTGACGATGTCGTCGAAATCGATCAAGACACTGGCTGAGCGATCGGCAAGTTCCTGATAATCATCAGACAGCGAAGCGATTTTCTGCAAAGCAGCCTTAAACTCTTTTAAATTTTGCACAATTCCAAAACGTTCGTCAGTGGCAAGCACAACTGATTTGTCCAGATATTCGCGGATGAATTCTACGTTGCCGAGTTTGGCCGCAGCCGATTCAAGTTCGTGCTGGTCATCGGGTTTTAGGTTGGCCGCAAGCAATTCGTCGAGCAGGAACGAATGATAATCCTGTTCTTTTAACGCGTCGCTGCGTTGTTGCTTGAGTTGATCCAGATCTGTGAGCCGTTGTTTATAGGCTTTGAGTAAAGTGGCATAAGCCGACAATGTGTCGCGGTTGGCCGAAATCGCGTCGATGATCGCAAACTGGAAACCTTCATCGGAAAGTTCGCGCGTCTCGTGCTGCGAATGAATGTCGATCAATTTTTCGCCGAGCGCTTGCAATTCCAGGAGGTTTACCGGACTGTCATTGACAAACGCACGCGATTTACCGGACGGCAGGATTTCGCGGCGGATGATTGTATCATCGTCATAATCAAGGTCGTTTGCATCAAAAAAAGATCGCAAGTCATATTCGGCAATACCGAATTGGGCTTCGATGATGCATTTCTCGTCCTTGTTTTTTAGAGAGGAAAGATCGGCGCGGTTGCCGAGTGCGAGCCCGAGTGCGC
>JAEWLD010000157.1 GCA_023393485.1 Bacteroidota bacterium | reverse complement strand
CACGGAGCGGAATATCAATACTGTATTTTTTTCTGGCCGCATTGGTCAGTTTTTTATCGCGAAGCCACGGGTTGTGGATTTTGAGGATTTTATAATTGACGCCTTGGGTTTTGGCAAAATCGGCGAGATTCGTAATCGATGAATCAACCTCAACTTTACGAACCGGCAAGTTCTCATATAATTCTTCCGGCGTTACCTCAAAACCGTAAACGGCGGGATTCTTCATGATTTCCTTGAGCGCGAGAATGCGGAAAACATAACGCGAGGTTTCATCGGTCAACAGCAAATCATAATAATTGGTGACTTTCTGGAAATCGACCTGGCGGCCAACACCGTTCAGCCCGCCGTTATACGATGCCGCGGCCAACGTCCAGCTTCCGAAACGCTGTTTTGCGTTCAACAAATACTTACAAGCCGCTTCAGTCGCTTTTTCAAGGTGATAGCGCTCGTCGACCTCATCATTGATCTCGAGCCCATTGCCACGGCCAGCCGCATCCATGAATTGCCAGAAACCCCTGGCGCCGGCCGGAGAAACCGCGTTGGTCAGGCCGCTTTCTGCGACGGCGAGATATTTAAAATCATCGGGGACGCCATATTTTGCAAGAATCGGTTCGATGACCGGAAAAGCCCTATTGGCGCGTTTGATGATCAAAAGCGTCGTTGCGTCAAGATTGGCATTGACCAGCAATTCGCGTTCAAAACGTTCGCGTACATCGATGATGTTGAGCGGCGCCGCCTCACCGGCAAATTCTGCGGCAGTTGGGATATATCTTGAAAAACGCTGGGTTTTTACAATCACTTTCGGCGTCTCGGCCTTTGGCACTGCATTGATCAGAAACCCGCTGATCACAATCAGCAGAAGCGCCATTACGGTAGTTTTAATCGCTTTCATAGTCAGTTGGTTTTGTTCACCGCTGCTTTTGAAATAGCCGAAATTCTTTGTTCTTTCGGATTAAAAAAGTAAACAGTTACTATAGGGTAAACTTACGAATTGTGCTTTTTATTTTAAGCCGTCGACGATAATTTTCGGCAAGTTTTCATTGAACCATCGGAAACGGTTGATAATCATGATATGCGTTCCGCCGGCGACAGGAATGTAATTTTTGATGTGTTTGGCCGGAAATACGTCATCGGCATCGCCATGGATGTGAATCACATTTTCATCAGGCTCGCACCTCTCCCACAGCATCACCTGTTCGATTGCCCAGGCGAGATATTTGACATCGCGGACGGAAAGGTATTTTTCATATAATTTTATCCGCTCGTTGATTTTTTCGCCAAACGAGTATTTCGCCAAATCTTCAATCTTTAAAATCAATTTCAGCGGAAGCAGCTTATAGGCTCCGGTTGATTTCGCGATTTTAAACCTGCGCGGATATTCGGCATTGCACTTTGCACTTGAAATGATGATCGTCTTGCCGACATTGATCACCTTTGCCATTTCCTGGACGAGAATCCCGCCAAAAGAAACGCCGACCAGCACCGGGTTTTGATGCGTGACTTTCTTTGACATCCTGAGGGCGTAATCGCGCAGGCTTTCAGTGTCAAGCGGCAGCATCCATTCGAGAAGAACAACTTCGAACTGGTCTTCGGGCAGTTTGATCCGCTCGAAAATTTCAGGGCCTGCTGCCAATCCTGGCATAAAATATACTGGAATCCGCGCCATGTTTTAACGTAATACTAACAGCGTCCGGGCGTAATAATACCGAACTTTGCAATATTAGTGCGTTTAAAACAAAGCACTCTCGGTCTGCGTTTTAATTTATCAATAAATTATGAAGACTACCGAAAATCCCACAACTCCAATGGACATTCGCGACAACACTTTTTCGCGGCAATTTGAAACTTACGCCGGCGACCAACTCATTACAGTGGAATACTCATTTCAGGAACGCAAAATCTTTCTGACAAAAATCAATACGCCAGAGCGTTTTGACGATGAGGAATTTATCACGGAACTGCTCAAAAACATCATGGCGATCGCCGAAGAGCGACGGCTCAAAGTCGTGCCGACGTTCCCAAAAATCGCGGCATTTTTCAGAAAAAACCCTCGGTATAAAGAATTGCTGCCGCCGGGAATCAAGATTTAAAAAAAGCGCCTGTTTCGGGCGCTTCAGTGACTTATAGGACAATCAGTTTTTTGACTGACACCTGATTTCGGGATTCGCATTTGATCATGTAAATGCCTGCGGACAGCCCGGATAATTCCACCGTGGGCGAATCAATCACGACATTTCTCAACACTTTGCCGCTAATATCGAAAATGGAAAGTTTGGCACCGAAATTTTCGTTATCGGGGAAATTCACCGTGACCAAACCTGTCGACGGATTCGGGCTGATGGTAAACCACATGTGCGAATCATGGCCAATTCCGAGTACGATGCCGTTTTCAAGATAATCCGGAATTCCGTTGGCATCGGTATCGTCATCCGAAGCGTTGCCGTTGCCATTGTAGTCTTCGTTTAAGGTTGGCAGCCCGTCGTTGTCATCGTCGTTGTCCTGGAAATTGAAAAGCACATCGCCGTCGGTATTTTCGTCATTGAGCGAGCCATTGCCGTTTAGGTCTTCGGTTGCATTTGGCACGCTGTCAAAATCATCGTCGCCATTGGAATTTACGGTCAACAAGTTCCAGCACGCCATTGAATAAAGTTCCTGATCTGTAAACTGCGGTCCGCTACCGGTATAGTCAAACTGGACATAAACCGTTTGTTCAAAAGGCAGGATATTGAAATAACTTTCTCCGCCGATCGGGTTTATTCCATTGTCGTATTCAAATTGCGAAGGATATGTTGTCATCGTATAGCCCGAAATGTCCCAACCGTGGTCATTCATCGCATCAACTGCGATATAGGCGTAAAAGTCAGCCAGCACAAATTCAGTAAATCCATCGTTGTTCGGGTCGAGTGCATAAAACGGATCGCAACCGTTTGGCGGCGGCGGACCTTGTGAAAAAGACCTACTCGAGACAGCAACGGTCAAAGCAAGCGCAAGTAAAAATTTTCTCATAAAAAGGCAATTTCGACAAATGTATCATTTATAATTAAATACACAATTTCCCGTTATCAAAAACAACCGTACCTTTACAGAATGTCTGACGATACCAGCACAAAAGTCCTTGAGTTTTTCGAGCAAATCGACAAATACTATGGCTTGCATACCGAAATTACCGACGGGCTTTACTCACGTTGGGAAGATTTCAATGCGAGCAATACGACGTGGAATCTGTCTGAATTTACGCTGATCCGCTCCGCCTACCGCAAGCGTGGCGACCGTTTTATGATGGAAGGCGAAAAAATGTACTACGAAATTTCAGCCAAGCTGATCGTCGACTTCAAGCAGCCGCAGCGTCATACTTTTGAATTTGTGGAATTATATGGGACTGATGTGTATAGGATTACGAAGATTAAGTTTCATTCGAAATACTAGCAAGCCGTAAGTTGTAAGCTTGCTTGACGAAACCCAAACATTCATTTTGAGACAATTATTTTCAGTAAGGAAATCAAATCGATTTCGTTTGCCGGAAAGCAGAAAAAACCCCGAATGCCAGCACATGTAAGCTTATAGCCATAACTTATAGCTTAAAGCTTAAAGCGCTCTCAAATTCAAACCGCACGCATCCATCATCATCAATCTTCGTCAACACAACTTCATGCAATGTATTGACCAATTCCGGATTCCACGGCGCTTTGACCTTGACGTAATTTTCAGTGAAACCGTGAATGTAGCCTTCTTTGTTTTCGCCTTCGAACAGAACAGTTCTGGTTGTGCCGAGCTGGCTTTCATAAAATGCACGACGTTTTTTCACAGACAATCCGCGTAGCATTTTGCTTCGTTTGGCACGGACGTTTCCCGGAACGATGCCATCGAATGCCGCGGCTTCGGTGTTATCGCGCTCGGAATAGGTAAACACATGTAAATAGGAAATGTCGAGGTTGTTCAAGAAATGATATGTCTCGAGGAAATGTTCATCGGTTTCGCCCGGAAATCCGACGATGACGTCCACACCAATACACGCATGCGGCATGACTTCGCGAATTTTCGCAACACGTTCCGCATAAAGCTCGCGCATGTAACGGCGTTTCATTTTTTTCAAAATGCCGTTGCTCCCGGATTGCAGCGGAATGTGGAAATGCGGAACAAACGTCCGGCTTTTCGATACGAAATCAATCGTTTCGTTTTTGAGCAAATTCGGCTCGATCGACGAAATCCTGAGACGTTCGATGCCTTCAACTTTATCGAGGTTTTGAACAAGTTCGAAGAACGTATGCCCGTGTTTTTTGTTCCCGAACTCGCCTTTGCCGTAATCGCCGATATTGACACCGGTCAACACGATTTCGCGAATGTTCTGTGCAGAAATTTCCTTGGCATTGCGAAGCACATTTTCCATCGTATCCGATCTTGAAATGCCGCGTGCCAATGGAATCGTGCAGTAAGTACACTTATAATCACAGCCGTCCTGGACTTTCAGAAATGCGCGCGTCCGGTCGCCGATCGAATACGATCCGACGTAAAAATCAGCCTCAACGATTTCACACGAATGCACTTCACCGAAATCATTTTTCGATAAATCGTTGATATAATCTGTAATCTTGAACTTTTCGGTAGCGCCTAAAACAAGGTCAACGCCGTCAACGGCAGCCAATTCTTCGGGCTTGAGTTGGGCATAACAACCGACGGCGGCAACGAAGGCCTTCTCATTTTTCTTCATCGCCTGGCGCACGACGTGCTTGAATTGCTTGTCCGCATTTTCGGTGACCGAACAGGTGTTGATCACGTAAATGTCGGCGAGGTCTTCAAAATCCACGCGGTCAAAGCCTTCATCCTGAAAACTCCGCGCAATGGTCGACGTTTCGGAGAAGTTCAGCTTGCAGCCAAGAGTGTAAAAGGCGACTTTTTTTCTTTCCATTTTGGGCGTTTGGTATGCCAGTTTGCTTAAGGTTGCATTAACGGCCGCAATCTTTTGGCAAACCCCAAAGGTTTTGAAAACCTTTGGGGTTTTCACAAAAGGATACGTTTGTAATCGCTAACGCAAATCTTCTAAAATTAAGCGGGCAAATTTACAAACAAATATTAATATGCCACGGGTTTTACAGATTTAATTTTTGCAGGTCCTTGATTCTGCAGCCGTACAAACCACTGATAATTAAAGCTTTCTTAAAACCCGCAACTATCAGAAACAGTGTTCGTATTTTTACTGCAATCCAAAACCTTAACAATGAGAAATTTGATGTCATCAGTGGTGTTGCTTATTACAATGTCTATTTCTGCGCAGAAAGTCGAAATTTCCGGTTTGCCCGATCCGGCACTGGTCTTCATCGAAAAATATTTTCCCGGCGTTCCGGTGATCAAAGCCAAAAAAGACGTCGATGAAGGCCAAAAAGGCTATAAGGTTATGTTGGCAAACGGCGTGTCAATCGGTTTCGGCAAAGATGGCGTTTACCGCAAAGTTGACGGCAATGACAAACCAATCCCAACGGATTATATCAATCCTAAAATCGTTGGTTACGTCAAATCGCACTATCCCGAACAAAGAATCACCAGCATAGATTATAGAAAAAAAAGTGTCGACGTTGACCTGACCGGAAAAATCGACTTGGAATTCACAAAAGACGGCACTTTGATCAGAGGCAAAAAAAAATAAACTAAGGTTCGCCCGTTTTTTCCTATTTT
>JAEWLD010000155.1 GCA_023393485.1 Bacteroidota bacterium | reverse complement strand
GCTGTAAAATGAAGCAGATCGCCATTGTTTACGGCAGGCGATTCCACCGAAGAATTGACGTTTAGCGTTACAATGATTTCCCGGGTTTCAAACGGATTAAGCCCGGCAAAATCCCAACTCAACAGGTTTACGCTCTGGCTCAAAGCCTCGGGAACGGCTGAAACAAGATCGGTTTTGTCATCTTCAAAATTGAAGCTGAGCGTTCCTGACTGTATCTCAGTGCCGGCATTCCGATAGACGATTTTGTAGACCGCGTCAAATCCCGGGCGCGCCGGTACCAGCGGAATCAACGAAACTTCGAGATCGGGATGGACGCCTTTTGGGCTGACGCAAAAATCCATCACCTGCATTTCAAACGAACCGTTGAACGAATAGGTCTGGCTGGGCGGCGTTACGGTAAAATAATCGTTGCCAAAAGATGGCATAACGATTCCGCTGTTATTGGTATAAAACACAAAACTGCCATTGTTTGTTGGTCCTGTAACCGCGTTGATGCTGCCGTTGTTGCCTTCATCTAGATTGATCTGCACGTCCCCGTTATCGACAGCCACATTGCCGCCGCCGCAATCAAAATGAATTGTACCGGCAATCGTGTTGTATGTTCCGCCGGGTGTCAAGTCGCAATAAAACGTTTTATTCACGCCGGCCTGAAGCCCGTAAAGATTCATCATTTCGGTCTGGAAAAACCATTCGCCTTCATAATACCACGCACCAATATCGTCCATACAGACAAATTCGAGCATCGGGTTGTCTGAAATTGTATAATGCGGATCGGGAAAATCGCCGTCGATATAGCCATAATAACCGTCTTTGACACTGATTGATTGCAGTACAGGATTATTTGTCACCGTGTATTCGCCATCAGAGCCCAATACCAGCGAAACCAGTTGAGGATTTTCGGAAATCCAAGCCGATTCAGTCCGTACGGTAGCAGTGGTCAGCAACGGGCAGTCGCTAAGCGATAAATGCGTCATATAACTGACTGTCGCTGAGTCAAAAGTCGTAAAAAGATTGCCGTCCAATGACAGGTATTGAACCCCGGTTCCGGGCGGAAGCGTGAATTCTGTCATTTGGTTGAAAGAACAATTGATGAAATAAAATGGGTCTGCCGGCAAGTTTACAGACGTCAGGTTGTTATAGCTGCAATCCAGCGTGGTTTCATAATCACAGCTGTTTATGAAGTCAGTTGTCAACGAAGTCAGTTGGTTGTGGCTGCAATCGAGTTCAACCAACGACGGATTGGTCACGGTAAGCGACGTCAACTGATTGTACGGGCAGACCAAAAACATCAGATTGGTAAAATTCCCGATGCCTTCCAATGAAGCGATGTTTTGGTTGGCAAGTTTCAAACATTGCACAGCCGCAGCTTCAGATAGCTGGATTTCACCGTCGTTGTTGGTGTCCGCGTCGTCGGTAGCCGGTTCCCAGGAATATTCGGCGACACAAAGCGTGTTGATGAGCGCGTTTTTAAAATTCGCATCGGGAATGTTGACGATTTGCGCTTTGGCAACACACGTTACTACCAATAATGAAAGAAAGTAAAACTGTTTCACAGGCTATAATTTGATGAGTTTTTTGGTTTTTTTGCCGTTTTCCGATATGAGTTGAATGAGGTATGTTCCCGCGGCCATGTCCGAAATATCCATTGCATACAGACGGTTTTCAAATTCGGGGGCAATTGTTTTTATTTTTTGCCCAAGTAAGTTGAAGACGCTGATGGTTTCAACATTGGCGTCGTTCGGCATTTCAATCGTGACTGATTGCGATGCCGGGTTAGGATAGAGGCTGAACACATTTTTCGCCAAATCGCTCACAGCTAAAGCAGATACCGTTGTTGTCACCGTATTGGTGATGATCGGGAAATTGAAGTCAAAATAAATTTTCGCGGTATTTGAAATCGAATTGCCCAAAGCAATGCCGGCAATTGGCTTGATCCGGTAAGCAACGTAGCCATGGCTGCCGGACTCGTTTTCGGTGCTCGGCGGCAAATCGATATCGTCAAATAAAAATTCGGCGCGATTGCCGTCCAAAGCCAGCCTGACATCGTGGCTCCACGAAGTGATGTCAAGCGTGCCCAAATCGAGATTACTGCTCAAATCGTCAGTGATTCTCACGATGCTCGCCGTTGCGCTTCCGGTATTTTGGAACCGGATCACATAATGAAGATAGTCATCAGCCTGTTCAGGTGTGATTGTCGCGCCTTCGTTGACAGATTTGTCGTTTGGGTCGTAAGCGTTGATTACCGTCTGCTCGAGTACAGCCGAATTGTTTTCGGCGACGCTGTCATCAGGCATGGTCACAGTCGCCAAAAACTCCAGTTGATCGCCGGCGTTGACGGGCGGTGTTTCGGTAGGCGAATTCAGGTTCAAAGTAACCAAAAAGTCTCTATGCGACAGCGGCGGGATGTCATTCAAGTTCCAGCTGACATTTCCCGGAGACAAAATATAGCCATCGGTACCCCAAACAAAGTCGAATATGTCATCGTCAAAACTGAAGCTGACCACGCAGTCTTCGGGCAAATTGCCAAGATTTCTCACGGTAATGAGATAATGGCTGTCAAATCCCGGACGCGCGCTGCTGTTATAAGGAATTATTTCGATGCTTAGGTCGTGGACTGCGTTGCCATTCGGCGAAAGGCAGAAATCGGCGACTCCCGTATTGCCGCTTCCGGTAAAATTGAACGTATATGATGGCGGCGTGCTATCAAAAATCTCCTGATTGTAACTGCCGGGCGTGACAACGAGGTTGGTTCCTGTAACGGTCATTTCGTAAGTGCCGTCATACGCATACTTATAATAAGTCTGTACGCCATTGGTGGCGGCGATCCGCACCGTATTTATCATACTGTTCTGCTGGCATCCATTGTTGTCCAGGTTGTATGTAACCTCGCCTACAATGTAATTGATCGGCGTTGTGGCAATCGGTTCTTCTTCAGCTACCGAAACCGCGTCAATCAGCCACCGATCACCGCCTACCTGTAAATAAGGCTGGAAAAATCTTCTGACGAAAGCGATATAAACGCTTTGACCGACGTAGGCGTCGAGCGATATTGATTTGCGTTCGTAAATATTGAATGTAGCTGTCAGGCTGCCTTCATTCCAATAAGCGATCGGTACAAAGCTCGAATGATCTGTCTGGGATGTCGTTGAGACAAGCACTTGATAGTCCGTGCCTTGGTCGCCTGAGGTCGTCGTTCGCGTATAGAAAGAAAGCGCACCATCCGATGGAACTGAAACCGCCGGCGTTACGAGCCAGTCTTCGGACGTATTTCCCATCCCGATATTTTCGCGGTTGATGTACGCAGCTACCGCGCCGTCAACTTGATATGCCGGCGTGGCCACTATTGTATTGGGTTCCCAACTGAACCCAGCACCAATTCCATTATCTGAAATTTTCCAGTTGCCCGACGCCAGGTTCCAGTCTCCGGTTTCGGGGACATAAGTCCCGCCTTCAAACCCTTCGTAGAATTGCGCCTTGCCCTGGCTAAAGGCAAAGAATACCAATAAAAGCAGTAATAGTTTTTTCATAGCCTTGATTTTCAGTTGAGTAAATATATAAAAATTAAATTTTCGATGCCCGAAAAATTCCCAAATAAAAACTCGTAATTTTGTGCGACTTATTCAATTTAACCTGTAACTAACTTATCCGTACATGAATTCATTTGACGTTGTTGTTATCGGCTCCGGGCCAGGCGGTTATGTCTCGGCAATCCGCTGTGCACAATTGGGCTTCAAAACAGCTATTATTGAAAAATACCCGACACTCGGCGGCACATGCCTCAATGTAGGCTGTATTCCATCAAAGGCGCTTTTGGACTCGTCGCACCATTTTCACGATGCGATGCATCATTTCGAAGTTCACGGAATCGAGATCAAAGGTGGCGTCAAGGCCAATCTCAAAAGAATGATCGAGCGCAAGGGCGAAGTGGTTGACCAAAACGTTTCGGGCATCAAGTATTTGATGGACAAAAATAAAATCACCGTTCTTGAAGGCGTCGGTTCTTTTGAAGATGCGACGCATGTCAAAGTCACAAACGGCAAGAAATCGGAGACGATAGAGGCCAAATACACGATAATCGCAACCGGTTCAAAACCGTCAACTTTGCCGTTTATCAAAATAGACAAAGAACGTATCATCACTTCTACAGAAGCTTTAAAGCTCACTGAAATCCCGAAACACCTGATCGTCATCGGCGGCGGTGTCATCGGGCTTGAACTCGGCCAGGTCTATCTGCGTCTTGGTGCCGAGGTATCAATCGTCGAATTCATGGACAGAATCATTCCGGGTATGGATGCGGCATTGTCGAAAGAACTGACCAAAGTCCTCAAGAAACAAGGAATGAAATTCTATACATCGCATAAAGTGAAGTCAGTCGGGGCCAAGGGCAAAAAAGTCACGGTGCAGGCAGACAATGCAAAAGGAGAGACCATTACCCTTGAAGGCGATTATACGCTGGTTTCAGTCGGGCGACGTCCGTATACAGACGGTTTGAACGCCGAAAAAGCGGGCGTAAAAATCACGGAACGCGGCATGATCGAAGTCAATGACCATTTGCAGACCAACGTACCGAACATTTACGCTATAGGCGATGTCGTCCGCGGGGCAATGCTCGCGCACAAAGCCGAGGAAGAAGGCGTCATGGTAGCCGAAATTTTGGCTGGCCAAAAGCCGCATATCGATTACAACCTGATTCCGGGCGTTGTCTATACCTGGCCTGAAGTCGCGGCTGTAGGCAAAACCGAAGAACAACTCAAAGAAGCCGGGATAACTTACAAAACAGGTTCATTTCCGATGAAAGCGCTCGGCCGTTCGCGTGCCAGCGGCGACACCGACGGTTTCGTCAAAATTCTCGCCGATGCCAAAACCGACGAAGTTTTGGGCGTCCACATGATCGGCGCGCGCGTTGCCGATTTGATTTCGGAAGCGGTAACTGCGATGGAATTCCGCGCATCGGCCGAAGACATCGCGCGCATGTCCCACGCACACCCGACATATGCCGAAGCCGTAAAAGAAGCGGCACTTGACGCCACTGATAAGCGTTCAATCCACTCTTAAGTTTTAGAAAATAAATAAACACCGCAAATCCACGAATTTTAATCAATTCATGAATTCGCGGTGTTTTGTTTTTGATTACATCACCGGCTTTATTTTCCGTCCATATCGCCTGTAAATAAAGACAGCGGCAATAGCGATCAAAATCAGGCTCCACAACTTGGCTACAAATGCCAGAATGCCTTCGAGGATAAACCAGCCCGTCTTAAGCGAATCCCAAATCTGCAGCCCGATGTGCGGCCGGTAAGCGTTCACATTTTTTGGATTGGCGATGAGTTGCTGTCTTACCTTTTCGCTTTCATAAATCGCGAGGGTAACCGTGCTGAACGCGATTTTGTCTTTCGTCGCAAGGTTTTGAAGAACCGTATTGTCTGCGTTTTCCTGTTTGTTGAGCAAATCGTTTTGCGCTGCGGCAATGTCATTGAGCCTGCGCGGTTGTTTGTCGATTGCGTTTTCCATTCTTTTTTTATGTGCCTGGTTGCGCGCCTGCGTCATGTCATTTGACAGCATTTGCAGGCTTGCGTCTTCGGCTTTTATTATCCGAAAATCAAGATAATCAACCTGTTTTGCGATTGCTTTTACGACAGTGTCAAGCCCGGTGTCCGGCACGCGGAAAGTCATGTTGTTCTCTACCGTGTATCTTGTGGTTTCAAGCGTCGAATCTGGGCTGACCTGAACCTGGTCGCGGTCGGAAACTACGCTTTGGAGATTGGTATTGGTCACGATGCCGCCAAATTTCTGCACTGTGTTTTCAATCGCGTAAGTTGATTTTGCGACGTCATCGACCTTGAATTTCATATCGGCAGTGCGGATCAATTTCCTGCCATTGTCGTTTTTGGTTGACGCCGCAGACGTGGTTGCGGGTTGATTGCCATTATCTGGCGCCGACTGTGAGGTTTCAGCAGCGGAATCAATGCGCTTCGTAGTGACGGCTGTCGCCGATTCTTCGTCTCTCGCGCCATCTTTGCAGGAATAAGCGGCGCCGATTAACAGAAGCGCCGCACCAATTGTGGGAAGTGTTTTCATAAAATTCATTTTTAAAGGTTACTATTGACAGTTGAAAATTCAAATTAGCAGGGAAGTAGTTTTTCGGTCAATAGCGTGAATTTTATGTTAACGTTTTTTGCGCCACTAAAAATGATGCCAAAATTTTAGGCTGTGGTTGGAAAGGATTATTTTTGGCTGGATGAGAACTTCGATTGTAAAGCATATTGAAAATCAGGCTGCATTCAAGCAGGATTTGCTTGGTTGGGCGCAGCAGTTCCGCGAAGTCGTTTTTCTCGACAGCAATGATTTTCCGCAAACCTACCGGTCGTTTGACTGTATACTGGCCGTAGACGCACTGACCTCAATCAAAACCGATTACGTAAACGCATTTGAAGATTTAAAACAATATAGGCAAAGCACGGCCGACTGGATATTCGGTTATTTATCGTACGACTTGAAAAATGATACCGAAGCCTTGTCGTCAAACAATTTCGATGGGTTGGATTTTCCCGACCTGTTTTTCTTCCAGCCAAAAAAGCTTTTCCTGCTAAAAGGCAACGCGCTCGAGATTTTGTATTTGCGGCTGTGCGATGATGAAATCGATGAAGATTTGGAAGAGATTATCAATTATCGATTGCCAAATGTCAATTCCTCGCAGCCCATTGAGATCCGCCAACGTATCCCCAAACACAAATATTTAGAAAAAACAGCGGAAATGCTTGCCCACATCCAACGCGGCGATATTTATGAAGCCAATTTCTGCATGGAGTTTTTTGCCGAAAACACAACCATAGATCCGCTAGGGACGTACCTGAAACTTAACGAGATTTCCACACCGCCATTCGCCGTATTTTTTAAAAATCACAGGCAGTATGCGATTTCGGCATCGCCCGAGCGGTATTTGCGACGCGAAGGCGACAAAGTCATTTCGCAGCCAATAAAAGGTACGGCGCGACGCAGTGACGATGCTCTTGAAGACCAGGAAATCAAAGACGCATTGCAGATCAATGAAAAGGAGCGTTCAGAAAATATAATGATCGTTGATTTGGTACGCAATGATTTGTCGCGTACAGCCGGCAAAGGTTCGGTCAGTGTAGAGGAATTGTGCGGCGTTTATACGTTTAGACAAGTGCATCATTTGATTTCCACTATCGCTTCACACAGTGAAAAACCGGCCGAAGAAATCCTTCAGACGACTTTCCCGATGGGCAGCATGACCGGCGCGCCAAAAATCTCGGCCATGCAAATCATCGAAAAACTGGAGGAAACCAAACGCGGCCTATATAGCGGCGCCATCGGTTATTTTACACCGGATGGCGATTTTGACTTCAACGTCGTCATCAGAAGCATTCTTCACAACCAGGAAACCGGCTATCTTTCGTTTTCGGTCGGCAGCGCGATCACGGCACTTTCCGACCCTGAAAAGGAGTATGACGAGTGTTTGCTCAAAGCCAGGGCGATGCGCACAGTCCTGGCTCACCAATAAAAAAAGATCCCAAGTTGCCCCGGGATCCCGAATCAAAAATTTATGAAGAAAAATTACAATCTGGTCACTTTGTGGGTTTGAGTCTGTTGGCCGGAATGTGTCTTGATGAAATATATCCCGTTTGACAATCCGGACAGGTCGACTTGCGTGATGCCTGCCGGCGATTTTCTGCTGAGCAGCAACTGCCCGCTGATGTCGTACACTTCGACGGCGTCAATGGTTTGCGATGACCCGATGTTTAAAATGCCGGTTACGGGATTCGGATAGACGGCGCTGATATTTGTCTGGACCTGCACATTTCCGAGTGTGTCGGGCATTTCAAGACGGAAAGTAAAGAGTTCGCCCCATTCGCCGATTGAAGGGTTGACGCCCCAGCCAGTGATGTATTTGCCGTTGGCCGACATGTTATTGGGAATCCAGACATCGTAATCACCGGTATCGATTCCGAGCGTAGTAGCCACAAAATCATTGAATTCGACAATCCCGGTTGCAGAAGTCCAAATGAACGGGATCGGCGTTGCGCCCCAATCGGACAACGTAAACCAGCCGATGGCATAACTTCCGTCAGGACTGATGCTGCCAACGCGTCCGTAGCCTGCGCCGTTGCTCAAGTCACCGAGATTGATCACGCCGGTGGCTTCGCTCCAGATCCACGGCTGGTAGTTGTTGGCATAATCGCCTTCGCCGCCAATCCAGTTGCCGTCTGGCGTGATATAACTGCATTCGCCCAACTGGTTGAATTCATCGGTGGCGCTTCCGCTCGGATCGATGAGCAGATAGTGGTTCGGGAAATAACCGCCGGCCGGATTTTTTGTCCAGACGGCAGATTTCCACGGGCCGTTCAGGTCCTGATACCCTACAATTACATTCCCGTCGCCACTAACAGCATTGGCCCGTGAACTTCTGTTATCGTTTGCATAAAGGCTTCCAAGATCGATTGTACC
>JAEWLD010000080.1 GCA_023393485.1 Bacteroidota bacterium | reverse complement strand
ATTCGACACTCAAAGGCGTTTTACTCGTCGGGCTTGGCGCAACCAGTTACGGCTGCCTCGCCACTTTCGTTAAACTTGCCTATGGCGGGATCGGCATGACCGGCAACCTGTTTACGCCGGCCGAAGTGATTTCTTCGCAGTTCATCATCGGAATTCTCGTGATGCTGCTGATTAATGCATATCAAAAAGCGAAAAAAGGCGATAACGTCGTCAAGGCTTCGCGCAAAAATATCTGGCAACTGCTTCTCGTTGGGACTTCGACCGGGCTGACAAGCATATTTTATTACCTCGCCGTCAAATACATCCCGGTTTCAATCGGGATCGTTTTGCTGATGCAGACCGTCTGGATGGGCGTTTTGCTCGAAATGATTCTCGAGAAAAAAAAGCCTTCGCCTATTAAAATTGCGGCGGTTTTCATCGTACTCATCGGTACGGCGCTCGCCACAAACCTGGTCAACAACGAAACCCGGCTTGATTGGCGCGGCATCGCGCTCGGCCTGTTGGCGGCGGCTTCATTCACGACGACAATGTTCGCGGCAAACAAGATCGCACTTGGCGTATCGGCCGCTCAAAGAAGTTTGTATATGTTGCTTGGCGGCGGCGTTATGGTTTTGATCTTCGCGATTGCGACACAGACCGCTCCGTTCAATTTTGACATCTTTTGGAAATGGGGCATTTTGCTCGCGCTTTTCGGCACGATCATCCCGCCGATGCTGCTCAATGCGGGTTTCCCCAAAACCGGAATCGGGCTTGGCAGCATTGTCTCGTCGCTTGAATTGCCGGTATCGGTTACAATGGCGTACCTGCTGCTCCACGAGACTGTGAATTTTGTTCAGTGGCTTGGCATCGCACTGATTCTCTTCGCGATAGTAATGATGAACGTCAATTTTAAAAAAGGCCGCATCGAATAAACTTTCATGAATATTTGGTACTTTAGTTACTCTAGAACCAAAACTAAATATCATGAAAAAGTCAATTGCTGAATTTATCGGGACATTTTGGCTCGTCCTCGGCGGTTGCGGCAGCGCCGTGCTGGCCGCAAACTTTTCTTCTGAACCCTTTATCGGAATCGGGCTTGTAGGCGTTGCATTGGCGTTTGGCCTAACCGTTTTAACCGTTGCCTACGCACTCGGACGCATTTCCGGCGCGCATTTGAACCCGGCGGTCACCATCGGGCTTTGGGCCGGCGGACGCATTGAATCTGCAAGCGTATTACCGTATGTCATCGCCCAAATACTAGGCGGGATTGCCGGCGCCGGGGTTTTGTATGTCATTGCGACAGGAAACGGAAGTGCCATTGGTGATTTTGCAGCCAACGGCTTCGGCGAACATTCACCTGGAAAATACAATATGATTTCGGCATTTGTCTGTGAATTTGTAATGACGATGATTTTCATCATAGTCATCATGGGCGCGACTGAAAAAGACCGCGCGCGCGAGGCTTTTGCAGGCATTGCAATCGGGCTTTGCCTGACCTTAATCCATTTGATCAGCATTCCCGTGACCAATACATCGGTCAACCCGGCGCGAAGCATCAGTCAGGCCGTTTTTGTACAGGGCTGGGCAATCGAACAGCTTTGGTTGTTTATCGTTGCGCCTGTCCTGGGCGGGATTGCCGGCGGCGTGCTTTATATAACAATGCTCCGGAAAACGGAATTTTTGCCCGAAGATTTAAACGAATAAGGTTTCATGGATCAGATTGCAGCGTACTTTTCGTCGATTCCGTCATTGCATCGCGCATTGATCATTGCCGGCGGGATTGCTTTTTTTTGGTTGCTTGAAAGCGTCAGACCGATGTTTGACTTCAAATACCGGAAATGGCATCATGCCGGCATCAACATTTTTTTTACCGCAACGACAATTTTGGTCAACTTCTTACTCGCTTTCATTCTTTTGATGACGGCGCAGTGGGCCGCAGATAACGGGTTCGGCGTCTTACAATGGCTGCCCGAAATGCCCTTATGGCTGTTTGCCGTTATTGGCTTGCTGCTGCTGGATTTGATCGGCGCGTATCTGCCGCATGTGGTTGAGCATAAAACAAAAATCCTTTGGCGATTCCATATCATCCACCACACCGACACCTGGATTGATACCACAAGCGCCAACCGGCATCATCCGGGCGAGAGCGTAATCCGTTTCGTTTTTACGACTTTGGGCGTACTTGTGGCCGGTGCGCCGATGTGGCTGGTTTTTATGTATCAGTCATTGTCGGTTGTTTTTTCGCAGTTCAATCATGCCAATATCGGTTTGCCAAGAAATATTGACAGAATATTGAGCTATGTCATCGTTTCGCCAGACATGCATAAAGTCCATCATCACTATATAATGCCTTACACCGACAGCAATTACGGCAACATTTTTTCTATTTGGGACAGGCTTTTCGGCACTTATAGATATTTGCCGAAAGATGAGCTTATTTATGGCGTCGATACGCATATGGAACCTGAACGGCACAACCGGCTCGGCAGTCTTTTGGCAATTCCGTTCAGGCCCATTTACCCGAAAATTACAGTTCCAAAAAAAAATTCAGGGACGGTTGAAAACTGATTATTTTTTTTATTAATATTGGTTCAAATATTCAAAAGTTTATCAGTATTGCCTACTAAGATGAGAAAGAGTAATCACGCTGAACTTGACAAGGAACAGATAGAAAGAATTGTCATTATGGCTTTGGAAGAGAGAAAACCTTTCGAAGTAATCAAAGAGGAATTCGGCATGGCCGAAAAAGACGTCATCGAAATCATGCGCAGATCGCTGACCAAAGACAAATTTGAACTCTGGCGACAAAAAGCCAGCGCGAGCAAACCCAAACCCAAGCCGATGGTAGTCGACGAGTTTGATGACGAGCTCGACGGAAAGTATTACATGAAAAACAAATTTTAACGCTCCCGAAACGGGAGTTTTTTATTGATGAAAAAACATATTTTAATAGCATTCATTTTCACGCAGTTAGCACTCGCGCAGGAAACAAAATTCACCGAAAGCGAAATCAGCGTCAATCAACTCATCAAAGGCACACTTTACGCGCCTGGAAAAAGCGGCGGAAAAACAGACCTCGTTATCCTTATTGCCGGTTCCGGCCCAACGAATCGCAGCGGCAACCAGGTCGGAATGAAAAACAACTCGCTCAAATACCTCGCGCAAGGCATCGCGAAAGGAGGCACGGCCGTGTTCAGTTATGACAAGCGCATTTTTGCGATGATGGTTGCGGGAAATCTCGACGAAAAATCGCTTCGTTTTGAAGATTTCATCGGCGATGCGAAAGATGTGATAGCGTTTTTCCGTAACAAAAAAGAATACCGGAAAATCATCGTCGCAGGTCACAGCGAAGGCGCACTCATTGGCGTAGTCGCGGCACAGGACAACCGGGCCGATGCCTACATCTCACTTGCTGGCGCCGGCCGGACAATCGATCAGATCATCGCTGACCAGATTGCGCAGCAGGCACCGGGCATGCGCACCGAAGTCGAAGGTTATTTTACGAAAATGCGAAATGGCGAGGATTTCCAGTCCCATCCGATGCTTGAATCCGTATTTCGCGAAAGTGTCAGGCCTTATTTGCTCTCGTCGATGAAATATGACGCGAAGGCCGAAATCAAAAAACTGAAAATTCCGGTATTGATCGTAAACGGAACCAAAGATCTTCAAATCAAAGTCGACGAAGCCCAGGCGCTCAAAGCCGCAAAGCCCGATGCCAAACTCGTCCTGATCGAGAACATGAATCACGTTCTCAAAGAAATCAAAGGCGACGACGCTGAAAACCAGGCAAGCTATTCAAATCCCGATTTGCCGGTGATGGACGAGCTCATATCGGCTGTTAATCAATTCATAAAAACAATTTAGCCGCGTAACAAAACGTTATTTTAGCGCACCAATCCCGGCATCCAAACAACAAAAAATGAAAAAAATTCTTTTCGTGGCCGTCTGCGCCATCGCGCTCAATGTTTCGGCACAACAAAAAACAGCCGCGCCAATCGGCGTCGCAATTGATATCAACGACGTGAAAGACGACAAAGTCAGCGTCACGATGAGCGTTCCGCCAATGGCATCGAACAACGTGACATTGCACTTCCCGAGCATTATTCCGGGCACTTATTCAAAAGACGATTATGCGCGTTTTGTTGAAGGCGTCAGGGCGTTTGACAGCAAGGGCAATCCGCTTACGGTGACCGATGGGAAAGAACATTCATGGGTTATCGCCGATGGCAAAAAACTGGCAAAAATCACGTATTTGGTCAATGATACTTATGACATTCCGGGTGAAAAAGGCGTGTTTTCGCCGGCGGGCACAAATATTCTCGACAAAAAGAATTTTGTATTGAACCTGCACGGTTTTGTTGGCTATTTCACTGATATGATGGCAACGCCGTATGAAGTGACGGTCACGCATCCGGCTGCGCTCTCGGGCGCGACATCGCTCGTCGATAATGATGCTTCAAATACGAAAGACGTTTTTTCGGCCGATCGATATTTTGACGTGACCGACAATCCGAT